>JAYTSH010000387.1:0-3823 GCA_043745755.1 Cellulomonas sp.
TCACCCTCGTCGACTCCGGGACGGTCGATCCCGCGGGCAACCCGGTCCCCGAGACGAAGCTCGTGGGCTCGGGCGACGCGCTGGTCGCGACTGGCGGCAGATCCATCGTCGCGACCTGGACCAAGACCGCGACCGCCTCGCCGCTGACGCTCGCGGCTGCCGACGGAACCGACATCAAGCTCGCCGCAGGCACGACCTGGATCGAGCTCGTGCCGAACGGATCCGGCTCGATGAGCGCGAGCTGACGGCGGCCATGCGTCTCACCCGGGGCGACGACATCGCAGCGACGGCCGTCGGGGCACCGGACCGACACGGCGCCCGCGGCACGGGTCGAGCTCGTGGCGCCGTCGCCGGCATCGGCCTGCTGTGCGCGCTCGTGCTGACCGCGTGCACGTCGGTCACCCCGCAGGCGGCGCCGACGCCGGACACCGTGACGATCGCGCCGACCGTCGACCCTGCGAAGGGTGTGGCCCCGGCTCCGGCCCCTCCAGTGCCGGTGCTCCCGCCGACCTGGCCGCTGACCGGGATCGAAGGCGCCGTCGCCCAGCGCCCGGCGCTGGCGGTCAAGATCGAGAACACCGCGATGGCGCGCCCCCAGACCGGGCTCGAGCAGGCCGACGTCGTGTGGGAGACGATCGTCGAGTTCGACGTGTCGCGGTTCGTGGCGGTCTTTCAGTCGCAGGTTCCCGCCGAGGTCGGCCCGATCCGCTCGGTCCGCCCGATGGACCCGCTGATCGTGGCGCCGTTGCACGGACTGATCGCGTACTCCGGTGGGCAGCCGGGGATCCTCGCGCTCGTCCAGGCGAGCGGTGCGCAGTCGATCAGCCACGACGCGGGCGCGCCGGGGCTCTACCGCATCAAGACCCGCGCCGCGCCGCACAACGTGTACGGGTCGCCGCAGACGTTCTGGGACCAGGCAGACGCCGACCACCACGCCGCGCCCGGCGGGCAGTTCGCGTTCGCCCGGACCCTCGGGGCCGCGTCGGCGGTGGCCGGCGGGTCACCCACGACGACGCTGTCGCTGCACCTGTCCGCGGCGTCGAACCCGAGCTGGTCCTGGGACGGAACGGCCTGGCTCCGCTCCGAGGGGTCCGCGCCCGCGATGGCAGCGAGCGGCGCGCGACTGTCCGCGACCAACGTCGTGACGATCACGGCCGACCACCCCAACACCGGCTTCGGTGCGCAGGGCGGTGCGCCGGTACCGACCTACTCGCTGGTGGGCTCGGGTGACGCGGTCGTCGCGTCGGGCGGCAAGACGCTGGCCGCGCGGTGGCAGAAGGACGCGCAGGACACGCCGCTCACGCTCGTCGCGGCCGACGGCTCGCCCGTGACCCTCGCTCCGGGCAGCACCTGGGTCGAGCTCGTGCCGAACGGCAGCGGGTCGCTGACCCTCGGCTGAGCGCGGCAGGTCCGCCCCCGGGCACGCCTCAGAACGCGTACGGGAATCCCGACCAGTCGGGCTCGCGGTGCTCGAGGAACGCGTCGCGACCCTCGACCGCCTCGTCCGTGAGGTACGCCAGCCGGGTGGCCTCTCCCGCAAAGACCTGCTGACCGGCGAGGCCGTCGTCGGCCAGGTTGAACGCGAACTTGAGCATGCGGATCGCCTGCGGTGACTTCGTCGCGATGATCCGCGCGTACTCGAGTGCGGCGTCCTCGAGGTCGTCGTGGTCGACGACGTCGTTCACGGCGCCCCAAGCGAGTGCGTCGTCGGCGGAGTACTCGCGGGCGAGGAAGAAGATTGCCCGAGCGCGCTTCTGACCGACCTGGCGCGCGAGCAGCGCCGAGCCGTAGCCGCCGTCGAACGAGCCGACGTTCGCGTCGGTCTGCATGAACCGCGCATGCTGGCGGGACGCGATAGTCAGGTCGGCGACGACGTGCAGCGAGTGGCCGCCGCCCGCGGCCCACCCGCCGACGACGGCGACGACGACCTTCGGCATCGTCCGGATCAGTCGCTGCACCTCGAGGATGTGCAGGCGCCCGGCGCGGGCCGGGTCGATCGCGTCGGCGGTCTGCGCGTCGGGGTCGCCCGTGTAGCGGTACCCGTCCCGCGCGCGGATGCGCTGGTCGCCGCCCGAGCAGAACGCCCAGCCGCCGTCCTTGGGGCTCGGGCCGTTGCCGGTGAGCAGCACGGTCCCGACGTCGGAGCTCATGCGCGCATGGTCGAGGACGCGGTAGAGCTCGTCGACCGTGTGGGGGCGGAACGCGTTGCGGACCTCGGGCCGGTCGAACGCGACGCGCACCACAGGCAGGTCGCGCTCGGTCGGAGGGCCGTCGGCGGGGACGTGACGCGCGACGCCTCGGTGGTACGTCATGTCCGTGAGGTCCTCGAAGCCGGCGACGGTGCGCCAGCGGCTCGGGTCGAACGTCTCGGAAACCTTCGCGGGGATCTCGCTCACGCTCCCAGCGTAGGCGGATCACGCCGGCCGTAGCCTGGGGGCATGCCTGACCTGCGCGTGTACTCGATCCCGCTGCGCACCCGCTTCCGAGGGATCACGGTGCGCGAGGGTGTCCTGCTGCGCGGCGCGGCTGGGTGGGGCGAGTTCTCGCCGTTCTGGGACTACGACGCCGCGGAGTCCGCCGCGTGGTGGCGTGCCGCCGTCGAGGCCGCCGACGACGGGTGGCCACCCGCGGTGCGGACGCATGTCGCTGTCAACGTGACCGTCCCGGCGGTCGACGCCGCGACAGCGCACCGCATCGTGACCGCCTCGGGGGGCTGTCGAACCGCGAAGGTCAAGGTCGCCGAGCCCGGGCAGACGGTCGCCGACGAGATCGCGCGCCTCGAGGCCGTGCGCGACGCGATCGGACCGGGCGGTGCGATCCGCATCGACGCGAACGGGCTCTGGGACGTCGACACGGCCCTGGCGCGACTCGCGGTGCTCGACCGGGCCGCGGGCGGGCTCGAGTACGCCGAGCAGCCCGTCCCGACCGTCGCCGACCTCGCGGCCGTCCGGCGCGCGACGCACGTGCCGATCGCCGCCGACGAGTCGATCCGCCGAGCCGAGGACCCGCTGGCCGTCGTGCGGGCGCACGCTGCGGACATCGTCGTGCTCAAGGTGCAGCCGCTAGGCGGCGTGCGCGCGTGCCTCGCGCTCGCCGAGCAGGTGGGGCTGCCCGTCGTGGTGTCCTCCGCGCTCGAGACGTCGATCGGTCTCGCCGCGGGGATCGCGCTCGCTGCGGCCCTGCCCGAGCTGCCCTACGCATGCGGGCTCGCGACGGCCCAGCTGCTCACCGCGGACGTCGTCGCGCACCCGTTGCTGCCGGTCGACGGCGCGATCCGGGTCGACCGGCCAGACATCGACGCCGTCCAGCTCGACGCCGCCGCTGCCGATGCGCCGACCCGCGAGAGGTGGATCGAGCGACTGGACGCCGTCCGATCGATCATCGCCGCGGCCGACCGTGCCTGACGTGCCCGCCTGCCCGATTACGGTGGGCACGTGACGACTGCTGCGGACAACCCGGCGACGACTGCCGCGCGGGTCCTCGTCCAGGCGCTCGCGGAGCTCGGCGTCCGGGACGTCGTGCTGGCTCCCGGCTCGCGCAGCGCCCCGCTGGCCTATGCGCTCGCGGACGCGGCCCGCGCCGACGGCGACCGCCCGGTGGGTGCGCCCGCGCTGACGCTGCACGTGCGCATCGACGAGCGGTCGGCGGCGTTCCTCGCGCTCGGGCTGGCCAAGGCCGCGGACGCCGTCGGCGAGACCCGTCCCGTCGCGGTGGTCACGACGTCGGGCACAGCCGTCGCCAACCTGCACCCGGCCGTCCTCGAGGCCTCGCACGCCGGCCTGCCGCTTCTGATCCTGACCGCCGACCGTCCGCACGAGCTGCG
>JAYTSH010000388.1:0-2159 GCA_043745755.1 Cellulomonas sp.
CAGGACGCCGTCGTAGTTCTTGAAGAAGTGGTCGGCGACCGGACGCGAGTACGCGTACTGCGTGTCGGTGTCGATGTTCATCTTGATGACGCCGTTGTCGACAGCCTCGGAGATCTCGGCCTCGGTCGAGCCCGATCCGCCGTGGAAGACGAGGTCGAACGGGTTCTCCTTGCCGATCGCGTCACCGACGGCCTTCTGGATCTCCGCGAGGATCGACGGGCGCAGCTTGACGGCACCGGGCTTGTAGACGCCGTGCACGTTGCCGAACGTCAGGGCCGTCAGGTAGCGACCCTTCTCGCCGGAACCGAGCGCCTTGACCGTGGCCAGGCCGTCCTCGACCGTCGTGTAGAGCTTCTCGTTGATCTCGGCCATGTGGCCGTCCTCTTCGCCACCGACGACGCCGACCTCGATCTCGAGGATCGTGCGGGCCAGCTGCGAGAGCTCGAGGAGCTCCTCGGCGATGAGCAGGTTCTCGCCGAGCGGGACCGTCGAGCCGTCGAACATGTGCGACTGGAACGTCGGGAGCTTGCCGGCCTTGACCTGCTCGATCTCCAGCGCGAGCAGCGGACGGACCCAGGACTCGAGGTTGGCCTTGGCGCAGTGGTCGGTGTGCAGCGCGACCGTGATCGGGTAGCTCTTGGCGACCTCGTGGGCGTAGGCAGCGAGCGCGAGCGAGCCCGCGACGCGGTCCTTGATGGTCGAGCCGGACGCGTACTCGGCGCCACCGACGGAGACCTGGATGATCCCGTCGCTCTCGGCCTCGGCGAAGCCCTGGAGCGCGGCGGTGAGGGTCGAGGACGACGTGACGTTGACGGCGGGGTAGGCGAACTTGCCGGCCTTCGCCCGTTCGATCATCTCGGTGTAGACCTCGGGGGTTGCGATGCCCATCGACGGATCTCCTGGAGGTAGAAGGGGGGTGGTGACTTCGTGCCGATTCTTTCACGTCTGGCCGCGGGCACGGCCGGGACGTCCTACCCAGCGGGCGTGCCCGCACCCGCTGAACCGCGCCCCGGCGCGTCCGCGTGCCGGGCGATCCACGCGTGCATCGCGATCGCAGCGGCCGCACCGGCGTTGATCGAGCGGGTCGAGCCGAACTGGGCGATGTGCAGCACGTCGACCGCGGCCGCGCGTGCCTCGTCGGACAGGCCGACGCTCTCCTGACCGAACAGCAGCACGCAGCTCCGCGGCAGCGGGTACCCCTCGAGCGGGACGGACCCCGGGAGGTTGTCGATGCCGAGGACGGGCAGCGGGTCACCGGCCGGACCTGCGGTGCGCGACCACGTGAGCAGGTCCTCGACCGTCGGGTGGTGGCGGATGTGCTGGTACCGGTCGGTGACCATCGCACCTCGACGGTTCCAGCGGCGCCGCCCGACGATGTGCACCTCGGCAGCGGCGAACGCGTTCGCGGTCCGGACGACGGACCCGATGTTCATGTCGTGCGCCCAGTTCTCGATCGCGACGTGGAACGGGTGGCGGTGGGTGTCGAGGTCCGCGACGACCGCCTCGAGCGTCCAGTACCGGTAGCAGTCGACGACGTTGCGCCGGTCGCCGTGCGCGAGCAGGTCCGGGTCGTAGCGGGGCGCGCCGTCGGGCCCGGCGAGGTCCGGCCACGCGCGCGGGCCGCCCGGCCACGGGCCGACGCCGACGGAGCCCTCGACGACGGCGCTCTCGACGACGGGGTTCTCGACGACGGCGTTCTCGACGCGCCCGGTCGGGGCGTCCTCGGTGAGATCGTGCGAGCCGGCGCGGGTCACGTCAGCTCGACCCGCAGGGCCGCCGCGCTCGCCCGCGCACGCTCCCGTGCCTCGTCGACGTCCCCGCCGCGAGCGAGCGTCACGGCGACCCGGCGTCGGCCCGCGACGGACGGCTTGCCGAACAGGCGCACCTGCGCGGTCGGCACTGCGAGGGCCGTGTCAACGCCGGCGAACACCGGTACACCCGTGCCCTCCGCGAGCACCGCGCACGACGCCGCAGCACCCTGCCCGTCCCCCGCGCCGAGCCGCAGCACGTCGCCCACAGGCAGCCCGAGCACGGCGCGCGCGTGGAGCGCGAACTGGGAAAGGTCCTGCGACACGAGCGTGACCAGCCCGGTGTCGTGCGGCCGGGGCGACACCTCGGAGAACAGCACTCGCTCGCCGACGACGAACAGCTCGACGCCG
>JAYTSH010000389.1:0-2877 GCA_043745755.1 Cellulomonas sp.
TCTGGGACGAGTTCATGGCGTACGCCGAGCGTGGCGGCTGGTCGATCGCGGTCATCGGGGCCGGCGAGGAGTGGCTCGGCGTGTACGAGGCGTCGGGCCTCCGCCCGATCTACCTCGGCGACGAGGCGATCGTCGACTGCGCGACGTTCAGCCTCGACGGGCGGTCGATGAAGAGCCTGCGCGGCGCGTACGGGCGGGTCCGGCGTGCCGGGTTCACGGCGACCTTCGTGAACCCCTGCGACCTCGGGCCGGACGAGCGGGCCGAGCTGGAGAGCCTCGCAGCGGCGAACCGGCGCGGCGCCGCCGAGCGCGGGTACTCGATGACGCTGTCGCGCCTGTTCGACCCGCACGACCGGGACCTCCTGCTCACCGTTGTGCGGGACTCGGCCGGCGTCGCGCAGGCGTTCCTGCAGTGGGTGCCCGCTGCGGGCATCCACGGCTGGTCGCTCGACGTGATGCGCCGCAGCCCCGACCGCTCGCTGCCGAACGGCCTGATCGACTTCGCCGTGCTCGCGACGATCTTCCACGTCGCGCCGAGCAGCGGTGCGCTCTCGCTCAACTTCGCCGTGCTCCGGGAGGTCCTCGTCGGCGAGTCGCAGACCGCCGGGGCCCGGCTGTCCCGCGCTGCGCTGCGCGGTGTCTCAGGCCGCGCCCAGGTCGAGTCGCTGTGGAAGTTCAACGCCAAGTACGACCCGCGCTGGCAGCCGCGCTACGCCGTGCTCGACTCGGTCGAGTTCGTCGCCACGCAGGGGCTCGTCATGGCGGGCGCCGAGGGCGTGACCGAGCTGCCCGTCGTCGGGCGGTTCCTGGGTCGCGGCGCGTGAGCGCCGCGCTGCTGGCTGCGCTGGCCGGTGCGCTCCTGTACGGGTCAGGGACGGTCCTGCAGGCGCTCGCGGCGCGGCGAGCCTCCGGACCTCTCGTGCTCCGACACCCCTGGTACGTGGCCGGGCTCGGGTGCGACCTCCTGGGCTGGCTCGCGTCGCTCGTCGCGCTGCGGGCGCTGCCGCTCTTCACCGTCCAGGCGCTCCTCGCGGGCTCGCTCGTCGTCACGGTGCTGCTCGCTCGGGTCGTGCTGGACGCACCGCTGCGGCGCGTCGACGGGGTGGCGGTCGTCGTCGTCGTGGGTGCGCTCGTCGTGCTGGCCAGGGCGGCGGGTCCCGAGTCGCCCGTGCGGGCGTTGCCCGACGGATTCACGGCGGCGGTTCTCGCCGTGCTGGGCCTCCTCGCCGCGGTGTCCGTGGCCGGCTACCGTCGTGGGCCCGGCTGGCTCTTCGCACTGCTCGCCGCCTTGGGCGCCGCGGGTGCCGCGATCTGCGCGCGGGCCGTGACCCTGCCTGCAGCCGCGGGGACCAGAGAGCTCGTCCGGGCGCTCGCGGTCGATCCGCTCGCCTGGGCCGTGGCGGCGTTCGGGCTGCTGATGACTGTGGCGTACGCGCGTGCACTCGAACGCGCCGGGGTGGGGGCGACCGCTGCCGTGATGGCGGTTGTCGAGGTCGTCGTCCCCGCGACGGTCGGTCTCATGGTCCTGCACGACTCCGTGCGGCCCGGCTGGCCCGTCGCCGCGGTGGTCGCCTCAGTGCTCGCGCTGGCCGCCTGCGTCGCACTCGCCGCGAGCCCCGCGACGACGGCCACCGGACACGTCCCGGTCGGACCCGCCGCCGCGAGCTAGTCCGTCCGGGGACCACCTCGCGGCGAGGTACGCAGGTTCAGCGTGCGGGTCGAGCGTGCGGGTCAGGTGTCCGTCGAGGTCAGTCGGTGGCCGACGACGGCTCGGCCGGTGGTGCCGTCTGCGCGTTCGGTGCTGCGAGACCCGCCGAGATGAGGTCCATCACCGACGAGTCGGCGAGCGTCGTGGCATCCCCGACCGTGCGGTGCTCGGCGATGTCCCTCAGGAGCCGGCGCATGATCTTGCCCGAACGGGTCTTCGGCAGCTCGGCGACGACGAGGATCGTCCGGGGCTTGGCGATCGGCCCGATCTGCTTCGCGACGTGGTTGCGCAGCTCGGTCGCGATCTCTTCGGCAGGCCGGTCGCTCACGGCGTCGCCGCGCAGGATGACGAACGCGACCACGGCCTGTCCGGTCATCTCGTCGTTCGCACCCACGACCGCGGCCTCCGCGACGCTCGGATGGGACACGAGCGCCGACTCGATCTCGGTGGTCGAGAGCCGGTGGCCCGAGACGTTCATGACGTCGTCGACCCGGCCGAGCAGCCAGATGTCGCCGTCGTCGTCCTTCTTCGCGCCGTCGCCCGCGAAGTACAGCCCCGCGAAGCGGGACCAGTACGTGTCCTGGTAGCGCTCCATGTCGCCCCAGATGCCTCGCAGCATCGAGGGCCACGGCTGGGTCAGGACGAGGTAGCCGCCGCCGCCGTTGGGCACGGGCTTCGCGTCGTCGTCCACCACATCGGCGGCGATACCGGGGAGGGGTACCTGCGCCGAGCCTGGCTTGGCGACCGTCACGCCGGGCAGCGGCGAGATCATGATCGCGCCCGTCTCCGTCTGCCACCACGTGTCCACGACCGGCGTCCGGTCGCCGCCGATGACGTGCCGGTACCAGACCCACGCCTCGGGGTTGATCGGCTCGCCGACCGAGCCGAGGACCCGCAGGCTCGACAGGTCGTGGGCGCCGGGGATGTCGTCGCCCCACTTCATGCAGGTCCGGATCGCCGTGGGCGCGGTGTACAGGATCGACACCTTGTACTTCGCGACGATCTCCCACCATCGACCGCGGTGCGGTGTGTCCGGGGTGCCCTCGTACATGACCTGCGTCGCGCCGTTGATGAGGGGCGCGTACACGACGTACGTGTGACCCGTGATCCAGCCGACGTCGGCCGTGCACCAGTAGACGTCCGTCTCCGGCTTCAGGTCGAAGACGTTG
>JAYTSH010000390.1:0-2165 GCA_043745755.1 Cellulomonas sp.
CAAGGGCGGCGTCATGACCAAGCTCATCGAGCGCAACACGGCCATCCCGACCAAGCGCAGCGAGATCTTCTCGACGGCCGACGACAACCAGCCGTCCGTCCTCATCCAGGTGTTCCAGGGTGAGCGCGAGTTCGCCCGCGACAACAAGCCGCTCGGAACCTTCGAGCTCACCGGCATCGCCCCGGCCCCCCGCGGTGTCCCGCAGGTCGAGGTCACGTTCGACATCGACGCCAACGGCATCGTGCACGTGTCCGCGAAGGACCGCGGCACGGGCAAGGAGCAGTCGATGACGATCACCGGTGGCTCCGCGCTGCCGAAGGACGAGATCGACCGCATGGTCAAGGAGGCCGAGGCCCACGCGGCCGAGGACAAGGTCCGCCGCGAGGAGGCCGAGACCCGCAACACCGCCGAGCAGCTCGTCTACTCGACCGAGAAGGTTCTCGCCGACAACTCGGACAAGGTGCCCGACGAGGTCAAGACCGAGGTGAACACCGCCATCGCTGAGCTCAAGACGGCCCTGGAGGGTTCGGAGCTCGAGGCGGTCAAGGCCAAGCAGACGCACCTCGCGACCGTCAGCCAGAAGATCGGCGAGGCGATCTACGCCTCCGAGCAGTCGGCTGCGGCCTCCGCCCCGGCCGACGGCGGCACCGAGGCCCCCGCCGCCACGGACGAGGACGTCGTCGACGCCGAGATCGTGGACGAGAACGAGCACAAGTGAGCGACGCCGAGACGCCCGGCTCCGAGGAGGCCCCTCGGTTCACGGACAAGCGCCGCATCGATCCGGAGACGGGTGCCGTGCGGGAGCCGCGCGCGCCCGAGGGTGGCGCCGAGGTCGACCCGCTTGCGGGCCTCGACTTCGAGACGCCGGCCACGTCAGGCGAGCTCGTGCCGAGCCACCAGCTCGAGGCCGCGGAGGCGCTCGCAGCCGAACGGCTCGACGAGCTGCAGCGCCGCAACGCGGCCTACTTCAACCTCGAGACGCAGTACTCCAGCTACGTCAAGCGGTCGAAGGCCGACGGGGCGATCCAGCGCGAGGAGGGCGTCCTGTCCGTCGTGGAGGCACTCATCGGCGTCCTCGACGACATCGACCTCGCGCGCCAGCACGGCGACCTGGTCGGGCCGTTCGCGTCGATCGCCGAGAAGCTCGAGCAGACGCTCCAGCGGTTCGGCATCGAGAAGTACGGCGCGGTCGGCGAGGTGTTCGACCCGACCGTCCACGAGGCGCTCATGCACGGGCACTCGCCGGACGTCACCGAGCCGACCGTCCAGGCGGTGCTGCAGCCCGGGTACCGGGTAGGTGACAGGATCGTGCGCGCTGTGCGCGTCGCCGTCGTCGACCCCGACGCCTGAGCGGCGGAGGCAAGGGAAGAGGCGCCGTGAGCGGCCAGGACTGGCTCGAGAAGGACTTCTACGCCGTGCTCGGCGTCCCCAAGGACGCCGATGCGCAGGTCGTCAAGAAGGCGTACCGCAAGCTCGCGCGGATCATGCACCCGGACCACAACCCGGGTGACGCCAAGGCCGAGGCGAAGTTCAAGGAGGTCGGCGAGGCGTACGCGGTCCTGTCAGACCCCGAGCAGCGCCAGCAGTACGACCAGCTGCGCGCGATGGCCGGGGGCCCGCGGTTCGCCGCAGGCCCGGGAGGCGGTGGCGGTGGCGCCGGGTTCGAGGACCTCTTCGGCGGGCTCTTCGGTGGTGCGCAGCCGCAGGGGCAGCGGGTGCGGTACCAGCAGACCGGTGGCGGGCAGACGGGCGGCTTCGAGGACATCCTCGGCGGGCTCTTCGGTGGCGGTGGCGGTGGCGGGTTCGGCCAGCAGCGCGGGCCGCGTCCCGGCGCGGACCTGTCGGCCGTCACGACGCTGCCGTTCCGCCAGGCCGTCGAGGGCTCGACGACCACGCTCGGCGTCGAGGGCCGGTCGATCACGGTCCGCATCCCCGCGGGGGTGCGCGACGGGCAGAAGATCCGGCTGCGCGGCAAAGGCCGCCCCGGCGACCCCGGGGCGCCCGCGGGCGACCTGGAGATCACGGTGCGGGTCACGCCGCACCCCGTCTTCACGCTCGAAGGGACCAACCTCCGCGTGACCGTCCCGGTCGCGTTCGATGAGGCTGCGCTCGGGGCCCAGATCGACGTCCCGACGCTCGACGGCGGGACGGTCCGGGTCAAGGTG
>JAYTSH010000391.1:0-1993 GCA_043745755.1 Cellulomonas sp.
ACCGTCGAGGGGCTGCCGGCGATCACCGCCGTGCTCGCTGAGGGCATCAGCGTCAACGTGACGCTGATCTTCTCCCTCGACCGCTATCGCGAGGTGCTCGACGCCTTCGCCGCGGGCCTCGAGCAGGCCCGCGCCAACGGTCACGACCTGGCGCCCGTCGGCTCGGTCGCGTCGTTCTTCGTGTCGCGGGTCGACTCAGCGATCGACCCGCGGCTCGACGCGCTCGGCACCCCCGAGGCCCACGCCCTGCGTGGTGCCGCAGCCATCGCCAACGCGCGGCTCGCGTACGGCGTGTACGACGAGTTCGTCGCGAGCGAGCGGTGGGCTGTACTCGCAGCCGCTGGAGCGAAGCCCCAGCGACCCCTGTGGGCCTCGACCGGCGTCAAGGACAAGGCCTACCCGGACACGCGGTACGTCGACGATCTCGTCGTCCGGGGCGTGGTCAACACGATGCCCGCCGCAACCCTCGAGGCTGTTGCCGACCATGGTCAGATCACGGGCGACACCGTGCACGGCACCCAGGTGGAGTCGGCCGAGGTGATCGCGGGGCTCGCTCACCTCGGCATCGACATCGACCAGGTCACCGACCAGCTGGAGACCGAGGGCATCAGCAAGTTCGAGACCAGCTGGTCCGAGCTGCTGGCGACTGTGGCCGAGGGCCTGGAGCGGGTGGTCGCATGAGCCCCGCTCGCGTCACGGCGGATCACAACCCGCTGCGGGACGCCCGGGACCGTCGGCTCCCGCGCATCGCCGGTCCCTGCGGCCTCGTGATCTTCGGCGTCACGGGCGACCTCGCGCGCAAGAAGCTCATGCCGGCCGTCTACGACCTGACCAACCGGGGTCTCCTGCCGCCGGGATTCGCACTCACAGGCTTCGCCCGCCGTGACTGGGAGACGCAGGACTTCGCGGAGATCGTGCACGACTCGGTGCGCGAGCACGCCCGCACACCGTTCCGTGAGGCAACCTGGCGCCAGCTCGCCGAGGGAATCCGGTTCGTCCAGGGCACGTTCGACGACGACGGCGCGTTCGACCGCCTCCGGGAAACCGTCTCGGAGCTCGACGTGTCACGGGGCACGGGCGGCAACCACGCGTTCTACCTCGCGGTCCCGCCGAGCGCGTTCCCTGACGTGTGCGAACAGCTCGAACGCTCGGGGTTGTCCGAGCCAAATCCGGGCACATGGCGCCGCGTCGTCATCGAGAAGCCATTCGGCCACGACCTCGAGAGCGCGCGCAAGCTCAACGACGTCGTCTCGAAGGTCTTCCGCCCCGACGATGTGTTCAGGATCGACCACTACCTCGGCAAGGAGACCGTCCAGAACCTGCTGGCTCTGCGGTTCGCCAACCAGCTGTTCGAGCCGATCTGGAACTCCAACTACGTCGATCACGTGCAGATCACCATGGCCGAGGACATCGGCATCAGTGGCCGAGCCGGGTACTACGACGGCATCGGCGCCGCGCGCGACGTCATCCAGAACCACCTGCTCCAGCTGCTCGCGCTCACGGCGATGGAAGAGCCGGTCTCGTTCGAGGCGGGCGGCCTGCGTGCGGAGAAGCTCAAGGTGCTCTCGGCCGTCCGGCTGCCGCGTGACCTGGGCAAGCACACCTCGCGCGGCCAGTACACATCCGGGTGGCAGGGCGGCGAGAAGGTCGTCGGGTATCTCGAGGAGGACGGGATCCCCACGACCTCGTCGACTGAGACGTTCGCCGCGGTCCGGGTGGACATCGACACGCGCCGCTGGGCGGGTGTGCCGTTCTACCTGCGAACCGGGAAGCGGCTCGGCCGTCGTGTGACCGAGATCGCGGTCGTCTTCAAGCGAGCACCACACCTGCCGTTCGAGTCCACCTCGACAGAGGAGCTCGGCAAGAACGCGCTCGTGATCCGGATCCAGCCCGACGAGGGTGTGACCCTGCGCTTCGGGGCCAAGGTCCCCGGGACCGCGATGGAGGTCCGCGACGTCACGATGGACTTCGGCTACGGGCACGCGTTCACCGA
>JAYTSH010000392.1:0-10595 GCA_043745755.1 Cellulomonas sp.
GCCCTGACGCGGTCGCGCGCCTCAGCGAGCGAGGCGTCGGGAAGGCCCACCAGCGAGAACGCCGGCAACGACGCCGCGAGGTGCGCCTCGACCTCGACGACGTGTCCCGCGAGACCGAGCAGAGAGACCGCGAGGGTGCGACCCAGCACCACTCACACCACCCCCACGAGGTGGTCGACCTGCGCGGCGCCGCGGCCGGTCACGAGGACGGCCACCACGTCGATCCGCACCGACTCGGGATGCACGTCATGCGCCGCGAGCCACTGGGCTGTCAGCCGCCGCACCCGTGCGAGCTTGCGCGGAGTCACCGCCTCGGCAGGGCTACCGAACGTCGCGGTCCGGCGGGTCTTGACCTCGACCGCCACCAGCTCGGTGCCGTCGAGGGCGACGAGGTCGAGCTCGCCACGCTCACCGCGCCAGTTCCGGTCGAGCACGACCCACCCGGCGTCGCGTACATAGGCCGCCGCCACATCTTCCCCGTACCTGCCGACCGCGTCCTTCGCCCGCATGGCGACCACCTCCGCCGCCGAGCATCGCGGGACGAAGCCGCGGTGGCGGCGCGCGTGATCCCCGGGGTGGAAGCCGTCAGCTCCCCCTGGGCTGTGGGCGGGTCAGCGGAGGGCCCGCAACCCGTCAGCGGACGAATCCGCCAGCCATCAGCGGACGAAGCCGCCACCGGCGCCGAGGTCGAGCTCGGCCTTGGCCAGCTCCTCGACGTTGACGTCCTTGAACGTCACGACCCGCACCGATTTCACGAACCTCGCCGAGCGGTACACGTCCCAGACCCAGGCGTCGGCAAGGGTCACCTCGAAGTAGACCTCGCCCGCCGCGGACCTCACCTGCAGGTCGACGTGGTTCGCGAGGTAGAAGCGGCGCTCGGTCTCGACGACGTACGAGAAGAGCCCCACGGCATCGCGATACTCGCGATACAACGCGAGCTCCATGTCGGTCTCGTAGTTCTCCAGGTCCTCCGCGCTCACCCGGCCATCATCCCCTATCGCCGCGCACGTCGTGTCACACCCGCCCCCGACCGCACGGTGCGGCGCGAGGTTCACCCCGTTGCCTCTACTCGTCGAGCGGGAGGTTCCAGCTGCACCGGTGCAGCGGGCTTGGTCCGTAGGCACGCAGTGCGGCGATGTGGCCGAGTGACCCGTACCCCTTGTTGGCGTCCCAGGCGTAAGCCGGGAAGTCCGCTGCCAGCCGTTCCATGATGGCGTCGCGCTCACACTTCGCGAGCACGCTCGCGGCCGCAACCGACGCGCACGTCAGGTCTGCCTTGACCAGCATGCGAACCCGGGGGGGCGCACGCCACGGATCGTCGTGCGCGCGGGGGGCGACCGGGTCAAGCTCCTCGCCGGGTCCGCCCGCGTCGAAGAGCGACCCCTGCGCGGGCGGCGTGAGCCAGTCGTGCGACCCGTCGAGGAGCACCGTGCCGACCGCTCCAAGCTCGAGCGCCACGGCGTCCAGCGCGCGGTTGCCCGCGAGCCGCAGCGCCGCGATGATCCCGACCGCGTCGATCTCCGCGGCACTGGCGTGGCCCACGGCACGAGCCAGCCCCCACCGACCGAGTGCGGGAAGCAGGGCCGTCCGGGCGGCGGGGGTCAGCAGCTTGGAGTCCATGACGCCGACGGGGCACGCTCGGGTCCGCGCGTCGACCACCACGACGCCCACGCTGACCGGACCGGCGAGCGACCCGCGCCCCACCTCGTCCATGCCCGCCACCAGGAGCGCGCCGTCGCGCAGCAGGGCCCGCTCGTGGCGCAGGTGCGGCGCGCGACGCGGACCCGACGCCGGGCTGGCGGCGCGCCGCAAGAGCCGCGGCGCAGTGGTCGGCTCGGGCATCGGCGACAGGAGGCCCGGGGCGGTCATGACGGGTTCGGGACCGCCGCGAACGTGGTCCCCGGGTTGGTCAGCACGCCGAGCCGGTCGAAGGGCCAGACAGTCACGAAGGCCACCCCGACGACGTTGCCCATCGGGACGAACGGTCCGCCGGGCTTGCCCATGTTCCAGCGGGAGTCCGCCGAGTGCTGCCGGTTGTCCCCCATCACCCACAGCTCGCCCGCCGGCACTGTCACGTCGAACGGGATCTCGCTCGGGATGGCTCCTGGTGCCAGGTACGGCTCGTCGAGAGCGACGCCGTTGACTGTGACGGCAGCCCCCGCACCTGTCGACGCCACATGGTCGCCCGGAAGCCCGATGACCCGCTTGATGAGATGCTCCCCGGCGTCCTGCGGCAGCAGCCCCACGAACGTCAGCGCATCGCCGACCGCGGTCTGCAGCGCGCTCTCCTGCGGCTTCGTGGCGTCGGTCAGCCAGCCGCCCGGGTCCTTGAACACGACGATGTCACCGCGGTGGAGGTCGAACGGGCCCGGGGTCAGCTTGCTGACCAGGACACGGTCGCCCTCGATCAGCGTGTCGTGCATCGACGGGCTCGGGATGAAGAAGGCCTGCACGAGGAAGGTCTTGACGAGCAGCGACAGGACGAGCGCGCTCACGACGATGATCGCCGACTCGCGCAACCAGGCCACGCCAACGCTGCGTCCGGACCGCCGGTGCTGAGCCCCCGGCGTCTCGAGCTCGACATCGTCGCGCTCGGGCGCGTTCTGGTCTGTCACGCGCACACTCTCCCACGCCCAGATGATGAATGACTGCCGCCCGAGCGCGCGACGCACCGCTCTCGGCAGACCGCGCAGGGTCGGGCCCGCTCACGACGACGAGCGGCCACCGGAACTCCGGTGACCGCTCCTCGGGATGTGCTGCGATACGTCGGGCTGGCCTTACTTGGCCTGGACGGCGTCCCGCTTCTCCTTGATCTTGGCCTTCTTGCCGCGCAGCGCGCGCAGGTAGTACAGCTTCGCCCGGCGCACATCACCGCGCGTGACGACCTCGATGGACTCAAGGCTCGGGGAGTGCACCGGGAACGTGCGCTCGACACCGACGCCGAAGCTGACCTTGCGGACCGTGAAGGTCTCACCGATCCCGCCGCCGCGGCGCGAGATGACAACGCCCTGGAACACCTGGATCCGTGCGCGGGTGCCTTCGACGACCTTGACGTTCACCTTGAGGGTGTCGCCGGGGCGGAAGGGCGGGATGTCGGTTCGCAGCGATGCCGCATCGACCTGGTCGAGGGTATGCATGGAGGTTCGCTTTCTCGCACTGCCACAGGTCAGACACGTCGTCGAGGGCGCTCCGCTGGCGGAGGTCCCGAGGGCTCATGGTTCGGTGCGTCCGGGACCACGCACGAGGCGTGTCCTGGAGTGGTCGTGGCCGTCTCCCCTGTGGCAGAGACGCGACCGGCGCGCACCAACGAGTCAGTCTGCCACACCGGTGGACCCGCGACGAATGACGGTCAGGCACCCTGGCGCGTGAGCACACCGTCGACGACGGTCCAGCCGTGCTCCGCAAGGACGTCGAGGTCGCGCGCGTCCAGCCCGGCGACGTCAAGAGCTGCCACGAGGTCGGACCGCCGGCTCGCGGTCCGCGCGAGCGCCTCGTCGCGCCGCCACCGGGCGATCCGACCGTGGTGCCCGGACAGCAGGACCTCAGGGACCTCGAGATCGGCCCACAAGGGGGGCTTGGTGTAGACGGGGTACTCGAGCAGCCCGGCTGCGCCGTGCGACTCCTCGACGAGCGAGGCGGGGTTCCCGACGAACCCTGGCAGCAGGCGGACGACGGCCTCGACGAGCACGAGCGCCGCGACCTCGCCTCCGTTCAGCACGTAGTCGCCGATCGAGTACTCGGTGACCGACACGTCGGGCCGGGTCGCGTAGTGCGCCGCGACGCGGGCATCGATGCCCTCGTACCGCCCGCAAGCGATCACGAGGTGCGGCTCGTGCGCGAGTGCCTCGGCGGTGCGCTGGTTGAGCGCGGTGCCCGACGGCGTCGGGACGAGCAGGTGACCACCGTCCGAGAGCACGTCGTCGAGGGCGGCTCCCCACACGTCGGGCCGCATGACCATCCCGGCGCCACCGCCGAACGGTGTGTCGTCGACCGTCCGGTGGCGGTCGGTCGCCCAGTCCCGCAGGTCATGGACACGGAGGTCGACCAGACCCGACGTCCTCGCCTTGCCGACGAGCGAGAGCTCGAGCGGCGCGAGGTATCCGGGGAAGATCGAGACGACGTCGATGAGCACGTCAGTCCTCGGCGGCGGGCTCGCCGCGGGTCTCGTCACTCACGACGAGGTTGGCGGCGTCCGACGCCAGCAGGCCGCCCGGGGGGTCGATCACGACGCGTCCGCCCGGGACGTCGACGAGGGGCACGATCTCGCGGACGAACGGCACCAGCGTCCGGGCGCCGGACGGCTCACGCAGCACGAGCGAGTCGTGCGCAGGCAGGTGCTCGAGGCCGATGATCTCCCCGAGGATCGTCCCGTCCGGGTGCTCGGCCCGCAGGCCGGCGAGCTCGTGCGGGTACCACGCGTCGTCCTCGTCGGTCTCGTCCTGCTCCGCGACGATCTCTACCCCGCGCAACGCCTCGGCCGCGGTCCGGTCCGGGACCTGCTCGAACGTCACGAACCAGCGCCCGTGCTGCTCCCGCGTCGCGGCGACCGTGAGCGGGCCGGCCGTCGCGGAGACCGTTGCAAGGACGGCCCCGACCGCGAACCGCTCGGCCGGGGAGTCGGTACGCAGGTCCAGCGCGACCTCGCCGCGCAGGCCGTGCGCGCGTCCGATGCGTGCGACGGTCATCTGCATGGGGGTACCTCTCACTGGTGGGTCACGATGGACGAAGGCCCGGCCCCCGCACGGGGACCGGGCCTTTCGCTGCTCACTCCTCTGCGGCACCTCGTGGTGTCGCGGAACTGCTCAGCGGCGGTCGACGTCCACGACATCGATCCGGACCGGACCTTCTGTCGAGAGTGCGCCGACGACGGTACGCAGGGCTCGCGCCGTGCGACCGCCGCGACCGATGACGCGCCCGAGGTCCTCGGGATGGACCCGCACCTCGAGCAGGTCGCCACGACGAAGCGTCTTGGCAGCGACCTGCACGTCGTCCGGGTGGTCGACGATGCCCCGCACCAGGTGCTCGAGCGCGTCGTCCAGCATCAGGCCTGCTCGGCCTCAGCCGGCGCGTCAGAGGCGGCGGGCGCCTCCTTGGCGGCTGCAGCCTTCTTCTCCGACGCCTTGGCCTTGACCTTCTCGGCGTCGGTAGCGGCAGCCTCGACGGCGGCCTGAACCTCACTGGCGGCGATCTTCACCTTGGTGCGCAGCGTGCCCTCCTGGCCCGGCAGGTTCTTGAACTTCTGCCAGTCTCCCGTGATCTTGAGGAGCACGAGCACCTGCGGGGTCGGCTGTGCGCCGACGCCCAACCAGTACTGCGCCCGCTCGGAGGCGATCTCGATGAACGAGGGCTCCTCGGTGGGGTGGTACTTGCCGATCTCCTCGATCACGCGGCCATCACGCTTGGTGCGTGAGTCCGCGACGACGACGCGGTAGTACGGCGCCCGGATCTTGCCCAGACGCTTCAGACGAATCTTGGTGGCCACAGGGTGGTCTCTCCTGGTTTCTGCTGTGGTGGTCGCGCGGACCCTGCTCGTGGGGGGAGTGGGCCGGCATGACCGGAAGGACGCGATGACAGTCGGATAGAGGGGCCGGCTGCACCGAGTACAGGCAGACATTCTGCCAGACCGGGGGCGCTCGCCGCACCATGACGACCCGCGGGGCGCCCGGACCGGTTCCGGAACGGTCAGCGACCGAACAGCTTGTCCAGGCCGGCTGGCAGCCGCAGGGTCGCCGGGTCGATCGACTCGGGCGCCGGGGACGGCTGGCCGAGCCCGAATGCTGAGCCCTTCGGAGCGCTCGGCGCGATGCCCGCGGCGCGGTCGCCGGCCCGGCGCTCCTCCTCGGCGCGCTTGGCCGGGTTGCCCGACTTCCCCTTCACCTTGCGCAGCGACGGCGCAAGGCGGCCCCGCGACTTCTTGCCGCCCATGCCCGGCAGGTTGCCCATGCCCGGCAGCCCCATGCCGCCGCCACGGGCCATCTGCTTCATCATCTTCTGGGCGCCGTCGAACCGGTCGAGCAGCTGGTTGACGTCCGAGGCCTTGGTGCCCGAGCCGCTCGCGATCCGCGAGCGCCGCGACCCGTTGATGATCTTCGGTGCGCGCCGCTCCGCTGGCGTCATCGACCGGATGATCGCCTCGATGCGGTCGACCTCTCGCTCGTCGAAGTTGTCGAGCGCCTCGCGCATCTGACCCATGCCGGGCAGCATGCCGAGCACCTTCTTCATCGAGCCCATGTTCTTCATGGCCTGCATCTGCTGCAGGAAGTCCTCGAGCGTGAAGTCCTCGCCAGCCGCGAGCTTCCCGGCCATCGCCTCGGCCTGCTCGGCGTCGAACGACTTCTCGGCGTGCTCGATGAGCGTGAGGATGTCGCCCATGTCGAGGATGCGGGAGGCCATCCGGTCCGGGTGGAACACCTCGAAGTCGGTGAGCTTCTCACCGGTCGAGGCGAACAGGATCGGGCGCCCGGTGATGCTCGCGACCGACAGCGCGGCGCCGCCGCGCGCGTCGCCGTCGAGCTTGGTCAGCACGACACCGGTGAAGCCGACCCCGGCCGCGAACGCCTGCGCGGTCGTGACCGCGTCCTGTCCGATCATCGCGTCGATGACGAACAGGATCTCGTCCGGGCTGATCGCGTCGCGGATGTCCGACGCCTGGGTCATGAGCTCGACGTCGACTCCGAGCCGGCCTGCCGTGTCGACGATGAGCACGTCGTGCTGGCGCGCCCGTGCTGTGGCCAGACCCTCGCGAGCCACGGCGACGGGGTCGGCGCCCGCGACGAGGGCATCGTCGGAGCCCTGGTTGCCCGGGTGCGGAGCGAACACCGGGACACCGGCACGCTCGCCGACGATCTGGAGCTGGGTGACGGCGTTCGGCCGCTGCAGGTCAGCGGCGACGAGGAGCGGCGTGTGGCCCTGCTCGCGCAGGTGCAGCGCCAGCTTGCCCGCGAGCGTCGTCTTGCCCGCGCCCTGGAGGCCCGCGAGCATGATCACGCTCGGCGGGGTCTTCGCGAGGTGCAGGGGGCGGTTCGCGCCGCCCAGGATCGCGACGAGCTCCTCGTTGACGATCTTGACTACCTGCTGGGCCGGGTTGAGCGCACCCGAGACCTCGGCCGAGAGGGACCGCTCCCGGACCGCCCCCGTGAACGTGCGCACGACGGGCACGGCGACGTCGGCGTCGAGCAGAGCTCGGCGGATCTCGCGCACGGTCGCATCGATGTCGGCCTCGGAGAGCCTGCCCTTGGTGCGCAGGTTCTTGAAGGTCGACGTCAGTCGGTCGGACAGGGTGGCGAACACCGATCGATCCTCGTGCTTTCCTTGCCGATCACGGACGACCTAGGGTACCTGCCACCTGCCGTCTCGCCCGTGCGGTCAGGTCGTCGACGAGGCGGGCGCGCCACGCGCTCCACGCCGTCGGCCCCGCCGCGGTCGCATCGGACTCCGTGAGCACCCGCAACACCTCGAGCAGGTCCCCGCGGTGGTCGACCGCGGCGAGCAGCGCATCAACCGTCGCTGGGTCGTCCGGGTCGGCTGTCGTGGCGAGGTCGGCGAGCGTCAGGTGCTCCCGTACGAGGCGCGCGACGTCGGCGGCATCCTGCTCGCTGAAGCCCATCCGCTCGACGATCGGGCCCGCGAGCCGGCCGCCCTCGATCGAGTGGTCACCCGCGCCCGCGCGCTTGCCGATGTCGTGCAGGAGAGCGGCGAGCAGCAGAAGGTCGCTGCGTTCGACCTCCCGCTTCGCGCGGCTGGCGATGGCCACGGTCTCGACGAGGTGCCGATCGACCGTGTGCCGGTGGATCGGCGAACGCTGGGGGCGGTTCCGCACGCCGGCCCATTCCGGGATCCAGGTCGTGACGACGCCCGCGAGGTCGAGCGCCTCCCACACCGGCACCTGGGCGTGGCCCGACGCGAGGAGCTGCAGCAACGACGCGCGCGCCGCCTTGGGCCACGGCGTCGGCAACGGCGGCGTGCGGGTGAGGCTTGCGACCGTGACCGGCGACAGCGTGAGCCCGGTGCGGGCGGCGGTCGCCGCGGCGCGCAACGACAGCAACGGGTCCTGCGTGGGGCGCGCATCGACCGCGAGCACGATCTCGCCGTCGTGCTCGACCAGGCCTTCCCCGATGGCCCGAAGACGCGGCGCGCCGCGCAGGCCGCGGATCAGCACGGGCGGACGCATGAGAGGTCGCTGGAGCGCCTGGCGCGCATTGCGCACCGTCGTGTCGAGCGCGTAGGAGATGATCCGCCCCGCCTCCGCAAGGCTCGCGAGCAGGTCATCGCGGTCGTCGAACCCGGTCAGGGCCGCGACCTCGTCCTGGTCGGCGAGGAGCAGGCGGTTGGTGTGCCTGCGCGTGACGACCTGGACCGCGTCGCGCACGTCGAGCAGGTGCTCGTAGGCCTTGTCGACCGCACCGTGCGGGCGATCGGTGAGCCAGGTCGCCGCGAGCGCCGAGAGCACCACGACGTCGCGAATACCACCGCGTGCCTCCTTGAGATCGGGCTCGATCAGGTACGCGAGCTCGCCGTTGCGCTCGGCGCGCTGCTTCGTCGACGAAAGCAGCTCGGGCAGCCGTCGGCGGGCCGCCGAGCGCCAGTCGGCGAGCAGCGCCGACTTGGCCCGATGCACGACGACCGGGTCGCCGGCAACCGGCTGCAGGTCGAGGAGCCCCACCGCGGCGCGCAGGTCTCTCGAGGCGACCTGGCGGCACTGGGCGAGCGAGCGGACAGAGTGGTCGAGGTCGAGGCCCGCATCCCAGATCGGGTACCACAACCGTTCAGCGATCGCGGCGATCTCCTGCAGGCTGTGCGCCCGACCGCCCTCGTGCACGAGGAGCAGATCCAGATCGCTCACCGGACTCGCGTCGCCCCTTCCCACGCTGCCGACGGCACCGAGCGCGATCCCAGAGACATCGACATCCGTTGTCGCCTCGTCCCACAGCTCGACCAGCCGGCGGTGCACGAGCTCGACACCGGCGGCACGGCGAGCGACACCGTTGTGCCCGGGTCCGATCAGCCCGCGTGCCAGCTCGAGCCGTTGCGCCACAAGGCCCCGCACCCCGATCGCGGGGTGCGGGACCTCAGGCGAGCGACCAGCTGTCATCGGTGGCTGCCGAACGGCGCGATCAGAGCGCTCCGTCGCCGTGCTCGCCGGTCCGGACCCGCACGACGTCCTCGACCGGGGTGACCCAGACCTTGCCGTCGCCGATCTTGCCCGTCTGCGCGGCCGTCACGAGGACCTCGGTGATGGCCGGGGTGTCTTCGTCGAGGACGAGGACGTCGATCCGCACCTTGGGCACGAGGTCGACCGTGTACTCCGCGCCGCGGTACACCTCGGTGTGGCCGCGCTGCCGGCCGTAGCCACTGACCTCGCTGATCGTCAGGCCGTGGACACCCGCCGCCTCGAGCGCGGACTTCACATCGTCGAGCCGGTACGGCTGGATGATTCCGGTGACGAGCTTCATGCCTTCACCTCCGTGTTGAGGCGCGTCGCGCCGATGGACTCGTACGCGGTCTCGCCGTGCACGGCCAGGTCGATCCCGCCGAGCTCGACGTCCTCGCTCAGTCGCAGTCCGCCGAACGCCTTGAGGATCGAGCCGATGAGGTAGGTCATCCCGAACGAGAAGACCACGGCGAACGCTGCGACGAGGACCTGGGTGAGCAGCTGGGTGATGCCGCCACCGTACAACAGGCCGTCCTTCGCGCCGGTCGGGTACCACGCACCCTGGTGGTGGGTGGCGAACAGGCCGATCAGGACGGTGCCGGTGATGCCACCGACGAGGTGGACACCGACGACGTCGAGCGCGTCGTCGTAGCCGAACTTGTACTTCAGCCCGATCGCGAGTGCGCAGACGACACCGGCAATCCCGCCGATGGCGATCGCACCGAAGGAGTCGACCGAGGACGCGGCAGGGGTGATCGCGACCAGACCTGCGACGATTCCCGATGCGGCGCCGAGCGAGGTGGCCTTCCCGTCCCGGATCCGCTCCGTGATCAGCCACATGAGCATCGCGACGCACGTCGCGACGAAGGTGTTGATCCAGGCCCGCCCGGCGACGCCGTCGGCAGCGCCCTCCGAGCCGGCGTTGAACCCGAACCAGCCCACCCACAGCAGGCCAGCACCCAGCATCACGTACGGCAGGTTGTGGGGGCGGAACGGCTCCTTGGGCCAGCCCTTGCGCTTGCCGAGCAGCAGCACGAGGGCAAGCCCGGCCGCACCGGCGTCGATGTGGACCACGGTGCCACCGGCGAAGTCGATCGGAGCCGACAGCCAGCCCGCCACCATGCCCGTCGGGCTGAAGAAGCCGCCGCCCCACACCATGTGCGCGAGCGGGAAGTACACCGCAGTGGCCCAGATGACGGTGAACGCGACCCAGTGGCTGAACTTGATCCGGTCAGCGATCGCGCCGGTGATCAGCGCGACGGTGATCACGGCAAACGTGGCCTGGAAGCCGACGCCGACCAGCGCCGGGACGCCGACAGCCGCACCGAGGCCCTTGTCGTCGGTCAGGCCGATCAGCCCGAAGTACTCGAACGGGTTGGCGAAGAACTGGTTGATCCCGGTGGTCGCACTCCCGAACGACTCCGAGTAGCCGTACAGGATCCAG
>JAYTSH010000393.1:0-5929 GCA_043745755.1 Cellulomonas sp.
CTGTACGTCCCCGGGCACCGGCGGGCGTCGTCGGCACTCAAGGCGCGGCTCGAGCGGCTCGGTCTCGGCGACCTCCTCCTCGACGTGGCGCCCGAGGCCGGCTGGCGCACCGCCGTGGGTCGACGACTGCTCGGTGCGATGACGCTCGAGGTGCGGGCACCCGAGCTCGCGCGCATCAACGGTGTCCGTCGGAACCTCGTCGAGCACCGTGAGCAGCTGCGGGCCTACGTCGCGGGACTGCACGCCGAGCGCGAACCGTGGGGGGTCTCTGCGTACGACGCGCTCCAGGCGCTCGCGCGGCTCACCGCCGCCCGTCCCGCACCGCGCACGACCGTCCGGCTCGGTGTCGATGTCGGGCGCGTGCTCGACGCGGAGCGGCGCACCGCGCTCGCGGCCGACCTTGCCCGCGTCTGCGAGCTCGGCGCGTTCACGATCCAGCCGTCGGACACGCCCTGGTTCGGTGCCGACCTGCTGACCGACTCGGCAGCGCACAGCGCGCTGGAGACGCTCGGCCGCGTGCTCGGCGACGGGCTGGGGCACCTCACCGAGCGGATCGCCGAGGTCGCCGCGGCGACCGGCCTGGTCCCCGCCACGACGGTCGCCGCCTGGGGCGAGCAGCTCGTCATGCTCGGCGGCATCCGCGGTGCGCTCGACCTGTTCCAACCGATGATCTTCGAGCGGACCGCCGCCGACCTCGTCGCCGCGACGGGCACCAAGGAGTGGCGCGAGCAGCACGACCTGCCGATGGGGTACGTGCTGCGTCGCCGCCTGCGCAAGCAGGCCAAGGACATGGTCCGGCCCGGCCGCCCTGTCGCCGACCTGCACAGCGCGCTCATCGAGGTGCAGAAGCAGCGCCAGATCTGGCAGGCGCACTGCCCTGCAGGCGGCTGGCCGCAGCTGCCCGAGGGGCTCGCGACGATCGAGGACGAGTTCCGCGAGCTGAGCGCCGACCTCGGCGAGCTCGATGCGGCGCTCACCGGGACGCCGGGGGGAGCCGGCCTGTTCGACGTGCCACTGCCCGAGCTCACCGCCCGGCTGGCCCGACTCGTGACGGAGCGCGCCGCGCTCGAGACGCTGCCCGCGCGGACCGCCCTCGAGCGCTCGCTGACCGCAGCGGGCCTCGGTGAGCTGCTCGCCGACCTCGCGCGGCGTCGGGTCGGTGCCGACCTTGTCGGTGCCGAGCTCGACCTGGCTTGGTGGAGCTCCGTGTTCGAGCAGATCCTCACTGCCGACCCGGCGCTCGCAGGGTACGACGGTGCGACGCTCGGTCGGCTCTCCGCGGAGTACGCCGCCCTCGACCGTGAGCACGTGGCGAGCCTGTCGATGCCCGTGCGCAACGCCGTCGTCGGGCACATCGGCACGGCCCTGCGCGTGCACCGCGACCAGGCGGAGGCGCTCTTCGGTGAGCTCGTCGAGGACCGGATGACTTCCGTGCGCGAGACGGTCGCCCGGTACCCCGACGTCACCCGGCGCCTGCGACCGGTGCTCGCTGCCTCACCGATGCTCGTGCCGCAGCTGCTGCCCGCGACGCGCACGGTCGACCTGGTCGTCATCGACGCGGCGGCACAGCTGCCCGTCGAGGTGGCCGTCGCGGTGATCGCGCGCGGTCGACAGGTCGTCGTCGTCGGCGATGCGCGCTGCGCGTCCGGGACCGCCGTGCGTGACCTCGCCGACGTCCTGCCGGTGGTCGCGCTGCGTGCCGACGCGTCCCGCCGCGACCCGTACCTCACTGCGTTCCTCGCGGCGCACGGCTACGAGGGTGTCCTGAGCCCGACGCCGCTCCCCGAGAGCTCACCGCTCGTGCGCCTCGACGTCGTCAACGGCACGGGCATGCCCGACGCCACGAGCGGGACCGTCGAGGGTCCGCGCGCGGAGGTCGAGCACGTCATCGAGCTCGTCCTGACGCACGCGCTGACCCGCCCGGACGAGTCGCTCGCGGTGCTCACACCGTCGATCGCGCATGCCGACCTGTTGCGCGAGGCGGTGCTCGCCGAAGTACGCGCCAACCCGAGCCTTGCCGTGTTCTTCGACTCGGGCCGCATCGAGCCCTTCATCGTCGCGGACCTGACGGGCGTCGCCGGGCTCCGCCGCGACGCCGTCATCTTCACGCTGGGCTACGGACGCACGCCGCACGGTCGGGTGCTGCACCGCTTCGGTCCGATCGGCGAGCCCGGCGGCGACGCCCGCCTGCTCGACGCCCTCGGCGCGACCCGGCACCGCCTCGACATGGTCGCGAGCTTCGGCGCGGCGGACCTCGACCCCGCTCGGCTGCGCGGTCCCGGCGCGCGGTTGCTCGCGGATCTGCTGGCCTTCGCCGAGCGCCGCGGGCAGGGTGCGACGACAGATTCACTGGCGAGGGTCGCCGTGCCCGCGCCGGCTGTCCCCGAGCCACTGATGGTCGATGACGCGGGCGATGCAGCGACCGGCTCCGACCTGGCGGACGGCGCGTCCGGTTCCGAGGCGGTCGCCGACGCCGCACCCGGGGACGACGAGCCGATCACGTCCGCTGCCGGTGAGCCGACGGTCGAGGTCTCCGAGCACTCGGAGCCCGACCGTCTCGTCGTCGACCTGGCCGAGCGGCTGTGGCGCCACGGGCTTGTCGTCGAGATCGACCACGGACTGCCCGGCGGCACGCGCATCCCGCTCGCCGTCGGTCACCCGGACCTGCCCGGCCGACTCCTGGTCGCTGTCCTGACAGACGACGACGCCTACGTCGGTGAACCGAGCATCCGTGTCCGCGACCGCCAGGTCGCCGACCGTCTCGACCGGCTCGGCTGGAGCGTCGTGCGGGTGTGGTCTGCTGCCGCATTCCTCGACCCGCAGGCCGAGGTCGACCGGATCCGGCGCGCCGTGCACACCTCCATGCTCGCGACGCCGCGGTCGGTCGCCCCTCTGCTGGTGACCCCGACGGTCAGCGACGACGACCTGCTGCCGGTCGCGACCGAGACCCCGATCGACGGGATCGGCGTTCTGACGCCGGGAAGTCTGGTCGTCGAGGCGTTCGTGCCGGCAACCGCCGTCGCGCCGGCCCGTGCGCCGGCGATCATCGACGCGGTCCCGCAGGCCGCGGCTGAGGCCGTCGAGCTCTACGCTGACGCGGGCGTCGTGCCCGACGCACCTTCGGATGCCCTGGGGCACGCACCGTCGGACGCCCCGGTCCTGCACGCCGAGCAGCCGACGCTCGCCGTGCCGACGGGCGCGCGCCCGCACGTGCGGTCCGGGCTGCCGGTCAGCGCCTACAGCGACGACGAGCTCGACGAGATCATCACGTGGATCACGTCAGACGGCTCGGAGCGCAACCGCGAAGAGCTCGCCGCGCGCGTGCGCGAGGAGCTGGGGATGACGCGTCGCAGCTCGCGGGTG
Source organism: Cellulomonas sp. (assembly GCA_043745755.1). Classification (GTDB taxonomy): domain Bacteria; phylum Actinomycetota; class Actinomycetes; order Actinomycetales; family Cellulomonadaceae; genus Cellulomonas_A. Next base: position 3,364 of record JAYTSH010000393.1, read on the forward strand.
GATGCGGTCGTGGCCGCTGCGGTTCGTCGCGCGACCCGCTGAGCAAGGGACCGGGAGGATCGGCCGGTCCGAACCACCGGGCACGGCGGTGGGATCATGGAGCCGTGAGCGTTCCGACCGACCCCACCACACCGATCTCATCGAGCGACCCGACCCAGGCGGGCACGGCAGCCCCTGGGGCAGTGGTGCAGCCGGTCGTGCGCCGCGTGATCGACGACTCCCCGCTCATCCCCGGGCTCAGCGCGGACGACTCCGACATGGGCTGGCACGAGGGTTCTGACTCGAACGACGAGCGACTGCTTCGGGACGTCCCCCCGCACTGGTGACGTCGACGCAGCGCCCGATCTGCACACAACGACGCCCACGGCCCCGAGCGGACGTGGGCGTCGCCGTGGAGCGTCAGTTCGAGGGTCTCAGAGGACCGGGGCCGAACCCGGGCCGGTCCCTGGGGTGGCGTCGTTAAGGATCGCGGGGCTCCTCTGACCGGCGAGCAGGTCGCGGATCTCCTGCAGCAGCAGGACGTCCTCGGCGGGAGCGGCGGGCTCAGCGACGAGACCCTTCTTGCGGCGTGCCTGGAGAGTGTTGATCGGGAGCACGATGAGGAAGTAGACGGCCGCCGCGATGAGCAGGAACTTCAGGAGGCCGTCCAGGACCAGGCCGATCGAGAAGTTCGCGTCGTGGAGCGTGAAGGTCCCGACGGCCTTGAGGTCCGGCTTGCCGAAGATCGCGGCGATCAGCGGGGTGATGATGCCGTCGATGATGGCTGTGACGACCGCACCGAAGGCTGCGCCCAAGACAACGGCGACAGCGAGGTCGATGGCGTTGCCGCGCGAGATGAAGTCCTTGAATCCATTGAGAACATTCTTCATGGCGCTCCCTCAAGTGACTGACGGTGATGGCGCCCGAATCATTCCACAATGACTGCGCTGAGCAAGGCAGAAGGGCCGGCTCCCGCGAGAGCCGCGGCCTCGCCCGGTGCGACGGCGAGCAGGACGGGCGGCGAGCTGTCATCGCGTCCGCGCCCGGCGGCCTCGGGCGGCTCGAGGACCAGCGCTCTCCGAGCGAGCGATCGGCCTGTGGAGCCGTCGTCGGTCGCCGCGAGGACATCGATGCGCGTCCCCGTCGCGAGCAGGGCGGCGACCGCCGGATCAGCGAGCCGCACGGCCGCCACGACTGTGCCCGGAGGGCCCGTGACGAGGTCGTGCACGAGGAGTCCGTCGACGATCGGGAGGCCGGCGGGCACCCCGACCGCGAGCGTCGCCCCGACGAGCGGCACGCCCACCGTCGGTGCGCCGGAGGGCACGAGACCGCTCGGCATCTCGGCCAGCTTCAGGTCGGACGCGACGAGGACGTGCCCGGCGGTCAGCGCGTGCGACGCGACTGGTACCGGTGACGTCTGGGCAGGTGGGGGGCGCAGCTCGCCGACGACGACGGCGCACGCGATCCCGAGCAGCAGGGCCGCCAGCGGCAGGCGCGCGCGCCAGAGCAGCACGCGTGAGGGAGGCCGGCGCCGGTGACCGGAGCTGGTGTCGATGGGCGTGCGGCGCAGCTCGGACTCGTCGTGGGGGTGCACGCCGCGACGCTAGGTGTCACCCGCCACCGGGGCGGCGCGTCAGGAGTGCGTGCGCGGGCTGCGGTCGCGCGGACTGGTGCTGGGGGTGGGTCAGCTCGACGCGGCGGAGGCGGAGCTCGGGGAGCTGGTCGAGGAGCTGGACGGCGCGCTGGCCGCAGCCTTCGCGGGGGTGGTCGTCGTCGGTGCAGATGAGGAGTCGCCCGACGAGGTGGCGGGCGTCGAGGACGGGGTCCCCGCCGACACCGTCGACTTCGACTTCGAGCGCGAGTCGTTGCGGTAGAAGCCCGACCCCTTGAACACGACGCCGACGGGCGAGAACACCTTGCGCAGCAGCCCGTCGCAGACCGGGCAGACCGTCAGCGAGGAGTCGGTGAACGACTGCTGGATGTCGAAGCTGTGGCCGCAGACGGTACAGGTGTAGGCATAGATGGGCACTGAGGTCTCCCGTGACGTCGAGCGGAGCGGCGCTGCCGGGTCCCTTGGCAGGGGCCGTGCTAGCACTCTCCAGTTCCGAGTGCCAATCTTACTCGCGTGTGCAAGCCGGGTGGGTTGCGCACGTTCGGGCTACCCTCCCAACGTGCCTCGTCGTCGTGCTGTCCGTCTGTCGCTCGTCGTTGTCGCCGCGCTGCTCGTGGTCGTCCTCGTGGCGGCAACGGTCCTGACCTTCACCGTGATCCGCCGGCCGCTGCCGCAGGTCACGGGATCGGTCGAGCTGCCCGGCCTCGGCGCCGAGGTGAGCGTCACGCGAGATGCCCTGGGCGTCGCGCACATCACGGCCGACAGCCCCGGGGACCTGTTCAGGGCGCAGGGCTACGCGCACGCGCAGGACCGGTTCTTCGAGATGGACTACCGCCGCCACGTCACCGCGGGCCGGCTGTCCGAGCTCGTCGGTGAGAACGCGGACGCGCTGAAGGCCGACAGGGTCATCCGCACGCTCGGGTGGCGACGGGTGGCCGAGCAGGAGCTGGGGTTGCTGGCGCCTGCCACGCGCGA
>JAYTSH010000394.1:0-5190 GCA_043745755.1 Cellulomonas sp.
AGCCGCTGACGGCTCCCGTCGGGCGCCGGGGCTGCGAGGTCGAGCAGCGGCAGCTTGAGCCTGGGGTCGACGACGTCGCGCGGGCGGACACCGTGGGGCTTGTTGACCGTGACGTCGGCAAGGTAGGCGAGCAGACGCGTCCCGCGGTCCGCACTCTCGCGCGCGGCGAGGAGCTCGGGACGCTCGTCGATGAATGACGTCGAGACCTGACCCGCGAGGAACTCCGGGTCGGCGAGCACGGCCTGCAGGAACGGGATGTTCGTCCGGATGCCACGGATGCGGAACTCGGCCAGCGCGCGCCGCGCACGGCGGACCGCCGTCGGGAAGTCCGGGCCGCGGCACGTGAGCTTGACGAGCATCGAGTCGAAGTGCCCGGAGACGTCCGAACCGGCTGTCGCCGTCGCGCCGTCGAGCCGCACCCCCGCACCCCCGGGCGACCGGTACGCGATGATGCGGCCCGTGTCCGGGCGGAACCCGTTCGCTGGGTCCTCGGTCGTGATGCGGGTCTGTAGCGCGGAGCCGTTGATCCTGACGGTGGCCTGGCTGATCCCCAGGTCCGCGAGGGACTCCCCCGACGCGATCCGCATCTGCGCCGACACGATGTCGATGTCCGTGACCTCCTCGGTCACGGTGTGCTCGACCTGGATGCGCGGGTTCATCTCGATGAAGACGAACTGGCCCGTGTGCTCGCCGACGGTCTCGAGCAGGAACTCGACGGTGCCGGCGTTCTGGTACCGGATGTGCCGCGCGAACGCGACGGCCGCGCGGCACATCGCGTCGCGGATCGCGGTATCGAGGTTGGGGGCCGGTGCGATCTCGATGACCTTCTGGTGCCGACGCTGGAGCGAGCAGTCCCGTTCGAACAGGTGCACGACGTTGCCCGCACCGTCCGCGAGGATCTGGACCTCGATGTGCCGCGGGCGCAGGACCGCGCGCTCGAGGAACACGGTCGGGTCGCCGAACGCCCCGTCGGCCTCGCGCATCGCGGCCGCGAGGGCCTCGGGCAGGTCGTCTGGGGTGTCGACGCGGCGCATGCCACGACCGCCACCGCCGGCCACGGCCTTGACGAAGATCGGGAACCCGACGACCTCGGCGGCAGCGAGGAGCTCGTCGATGTCGTCGGACGGCGCGGAGGACGCCAGCACCGGCAGCCCCGCCTCGCGTGCCGACTGCAGTGCTCGGACCTTGTTGCCGGCGAGCTCGAGCACCTCGGCGGGCGGGCCGACGAAGATGAGGCCGGCAGCCACGGCTGCCCGCGCGAGCGCTGGGTTCTCCGACAGGAACCCGTAGCCCGGGTAGATCGCGTCGGCCCCCGACTCCTGGGCGACACGAATCATCTCGGCGATGTCGAGGTAGGCACGCACAGGGTGCCCCTGCTCGCCGATCGGGTACGCCTCGTCGGCCTTGAGCCGGTGCTCCGAGTTCCGGTCCTCGTACGGGAAGACCGCGACCGTCCGCGCACCCAGCTCGTACGCCGCGCGGAAGGCACGGACAGCGATCTCGGCCCGGTTCGCGACGAGGACCTTAGAAAACACGGGTGACTCCATCCTGTCGTCCGGCAGCACGGTACTGGTGATGCCTGGCGGGGTCGGTGCGCGCCCGTATGCCGATCACGGGATCGCGACGCTGTCCGCGATCCTCCCATGAACCGCCCCTCCCTGCGTCGCCGCGCGTTGATCGCGTCGTTCGCGGTCCGTCCGCCTGTCTGCAGGCCCGCGTTTCCGGGTCCGCGTCACGACGGCTACCGTTGGCGCCGTGCTGGTGCTCGGTGTGTGCAGTCTCAAAGGTGGCGTGGGCAAGACCTCGGTGACGCTCGGGCTTGCCTCGGCTGCGCTGGAACGGGGCCTGCGGACCCTCGTCGTGGACCTCGATCCGCAGGGCGACTCGACGCTCGCGCTCGCCGTCGCGCCCGGCACCGCCCTTGATGTTGCCGCCGTCCTCGACGACCCGAGGGCCGAGACCGTGCTCGGCGCGATCGCGCCGAGCGGCTGGGCCGACGGTGGCCTGGACGTCCTCATCGGCTCGGCCGCCGGGATGCGCCACGATGCGATCGACGAGGCCGGCCGCGACGTCGACCGGCTCCGGTTCGCACTGTCCTGGGTCAACGGCTACGACCTCGTCCTCATCGACTGCCCGCCGTCGCTCGGCGGTCTGACGCGCAAGGGGCTCACCGCGAGCGACCGTGCCGTCGTCGTCACCGAGCCAGGGCTCTTCTCGGTCATGGCAGTCGGGCGTGCGATGCGCACGATCGACGAGCTCCGCCGCGGCCCAGCCACGACGCTGCAGCCTCTCGGGGTCGTGGTGAACCGCGTCCGTACGCGCTCGGTCGAACACGCGTTCCGGCTCGAAGAGCTCCGCAGCCTTTACGGACCGCTGGTGCTCACGCCGCAGATCCCGGAGCGGGCGGCTCTGCAGCAAGCCCAGGGTGCCGCTCAGCCCGTCCATGCGTGGCCCGGACACGCGGCCGCCGAGCTCGCCGGGGCGTTCGACGAGCTGCTGGATCGTGCGCTCAGAGCGCCGGCCACCCGCTGACACGCCCGACGACAGGGCTGAGTGACAGCCCCGGTCCGGGCTCGTTCACGCGGCTCAGATCGTCCGCCCGCTTCAGCAGGCTCAGCCCGCGGTACGAGCCTGGCGCCTGGCCGCGAGCTCGTCGAGGTGCGTGCGCGACTGTCCGTGCGAGTCGTCGTCGACGCGCTCGGTGGGCAGCTGAGCCAGCGTGCCCTCAACCTCGCGCCACACGCGCCCGACGGCGATGCCGAACACACCCTGCCCGCCCTGCACCAGGTCGATGACCTCGTCGGCCGACGTGCACTCGTACACGCTCGCGCCGTCGGACATCAACGTGATCCGGGCGAGGTCCTCGACTCCGCGCTCACGCAGGTGGGAGACCGCGGTACGGATCTGCTGCAGAGACACACCGGTGTCCAGGAGTCGCTTGACGACCTTCAGGACGAGGATGTCGCGGAACGAGTACAGCCGCTGCGTGCCGGAGCCGGTCGCCGGCCTGATGGTCGGCTCGACGAGGCCCGTCCGAGCCCAGTAGTCCAGCTGGCGGTAGGTGATCCCCGCCGCACCGCAGGCCGTCGGGCCGCGGTAGCCGGTCGTGATGTCCAGATCAGGCAGCTCATCGCCGAACAGCAGACCTTGCGCGCGCTGGTGAATGCCGCTGCCGGCTTCCACGCTCTCACCGCTGCCGGTCACGTGTCCTCCACTCACTGCCCACGCATCCGCCGTGCTCGGCGCCCGTCGTGGTCGGTACGACTGCCTTCAAGGCAGGTTCTGCCTGTAAGGAGTGTCCCACCATCCTGACCTCGGGCTTCGGATGTCCACGTGTCACGCTAGGCGTCCACCCTGGGGGCGTCAACGACGCTGCTCGGCGCGCCGCCCGGGAGTGTTGCCCCGGCGTGTCTCACGTTTGACCTCAACGTGAGACCTTGTCATCCCGAACTCGTGCCGGGCTCCTCCCCGGACTCGAAGTCCTCGGGTGTCACCTGGTCGAGGAACTCGCGGAAGCGCTCGAGCTCCTGCTCCGCGGGCCCCGGCGACACCTCGACGCCGGCCACCGCGACGACCTCGGCCGAGCACAGGACCGGGCACCCGACCCGCACGGCGAGCGCGACGGCGTCCGACGCACGGGAGTCGACGCGTGCGCCACTGCCCAGCACCAGCGCGGCGTGGAACACCCCGTGCTCGAGGCTCGTGATCTCGACCTGACTCAATGACTCTCCGACGGCCGCGATGACGTCGCACAGCAGGTCATGAGTCATCGGACGACGCGGCACCACACCGGCCTGCGCCGTCGCGATCGCGCTCGCCTCAGCAGGACCGATCAGGATCGGGATGAACAGCTCGGCCGCGGGGTCGAGCAGCAGCACGACGATCTCGTCATCGACCAGGTGCTGGCGCACGCCAATCACCTCGACCGTCACCAGCTCGCCGCCGTCCCCCACACACTCACGCTACGACCACAAGCGCCGCTCGGCTCCTCGAAGGACAACCGCTCCGCGACGGACGCGGATGTGTCGGCTCAGGGTGCCAGCTCGGCGACTGCGGCACGCATCATTGCGGTGTGCAGCTGGGTGCACAGCTCACCGACCTCGGCCGCGAGCGTGCCGGCACGGGCGCGGGACGATGCCGCATGATGTCCTCGCCACGGCGCCACGACCTGGTCGACGAGATCGGCCTGGCGGTCCGCAGCGGCGCGGAACATGCGGAGATGACGCGCATCGATGCCGTGCTCCCCCAGCGCCGCCGCCAGGACGACGACGTCGCGCGCCCAGGCGTCGAAGTGCCCTGCGGACGTCGCCCGCAGCACGCCCGACCTCACGAGGTCCTCGACGAACGCCTCGTCGACGCAGGCCTCCCGCGCCAGGACGGCCGCCGTGTAGCGACCCACGAGCGCGGGCACGGCGCGGACTCCGTCGCTCGTCGCCAGCTGCGCGCGGGCCGGGGGCTCGTCGTCCTCGCCTGCGTCGAGCGCCGCCAGCTGCGCGCCGATCACCTTGAGCGGCATGTAGCGGTCGCGCTGCTGGCGCAGCACGTAGCGCAGCCGCTCGACATCTGCCGGACTGTACTGCCGGTAGCCCGAGGGGGTGCGCACGGGCTCCACCAGACCCTGCTCCTCGAGGAATCGGAGCTTGGAGTTCGTCACCGCCGGAAACTCGATCTGCAGTGACGCCAGCACGTCGGAGATCCGCATCGTCGCCTGCCGCGAGATGCCTCGCGGCCAGGGCTCGATCGCGTGCGGAGCGATGCTGCGCCCGTCGCCGGCAGTGTCCAGCCGCACGCCGTCCCGTGACTCGCGTGCCGCGGTCGCGAGCCCGGAGGCTCGCTCGCGCGAGCTCATGGGCGGGAGTCGCTCGGGCTGTCGGGGCGTTCGTGACGCCCGGAGTCGCGACCAGGGCTCGGGTGGAACGTCAGACGGTACTTGCCGATCTGCACCTCATCGCCCGGGCGCAGGACCGCGGAGTCGATCCTTGTGCGGTTCACGTAGGTTCCATTGAGCGAGCCGATGTCGCGGACCACGAAGCCGTCGAGCTCGCGGACGAACTCCGCGTGCTTGCGCGAGACGGTCACGTCGTCGAGGAAGATGTCGGCATCGGGGCTGCGGCCCGCGACGGTGCGCTCCGCGTCGAGCAGAAAACGCGCGCCCACGCTCGGCCCGCGCTGCATGATCAGGAGGGCGGA
>JAYTSH010000395.1:0-2538 GCA_043745755.1 Cellulomonas sp.
TGCTGGGCCCCGAACCCGTCCGCCTTCCCGTCGACGGTCCCGACGCCGACGTGCGTGCCGCGCTGACCGCGGGCGGGGAACTGCAGGACGCCGCGCGCGAGAACCCCGCGTCGCCGTACGCCTGGGCCCTCCTCGCGGAGCGCGCGCTGGCCGACGACGGCGACCCCGTGGCGGCCTACGCCTACGCCCGGACCGGGTACCACCGCGGGCTGGACGCGCTGCGCACGTCGGGCTGGCGCGGCCAGGGACCGATCCCCGCCGACCATGAGCCCAACCTCGGGTTCCTGCGGGCCCTGCTCGCGCTCGAGGAGGCGGCCGAGGCGATCGGCGAGGAGGACGAGGTCGAGCGGATCTCCCGGTTCCTCGCGGACTCAGGGACCTCCGAGGACGAGATCTCCGGTCTGCGCTGACCGCTCGCCGGCTCGCGCCCGCGGCCGGACCGGTGTCATGGATCGGACGCCGATGACCGATCCTTGACGTTCGGGTAACCTTTCGGGGGTGCTGGTGCGCTGCCGCCGGTGCCCGGGTCCGCGGCCCGCGAGCTCTGCTCGCACCGGACGTGGCGCGGACCGGACCACCCAGCAGCGCGGAAAGTGGAGAGTCGATGCCTGCCGTCGTGGTGCTCGGGGCCCAGTGGGGGGACGAGGGGAAGGGCAAGGCGACCGACCAGCTCGCCTCGCGGACCGACTTCGTCGTCAAGTTCAACGGCGGCAACAACGCGGGGCACACGGTCGTCATCGACGGTGAGAAGTACGCGCTCCACCTTCTCCCGTCGGGCATCCTCTCCCCGGGCGTCGTCCCGGTGATCGGCAACGGGGTCGTCATCGACCTCGAGGTGCTGTTCGTCGAGATCGACGCGCTGATCGCGCGCGGCGTCGACCCGAGCCGGCTGCTCGTCTCGTCGGCCGCGCACCTCATCGCGCCGTACAACCGCACGATCGACAAGGTCACCGAGCGGTTCCTCGGCAAGCGGAAGATCGGCACGACCGGCCGCGGCATCGGGCCGACGTACGCGGACAAGATCAACCGCATCGGCATCCGCGTCCAGGACCTGTTCGACGAGAAGATCCTGCGCCAGAAGGTCGAGGGCGCTCTCGAGCAGAAGAACCACCTGCTCGTGAAGGTGTACAACCGGCGCGCGATCACCGTCGACGAGACGGTCGACGAGCTGCTCACGAACGCCGACCGGCTGCGGCCGATGGTCGCTGACACCCCGCTCGTGCTCAACCGGGCGCTCGACGAGGGCAAGACGGTCGTCTTCGAGGCGGGTCAGGCCACGATGCTCGACGTGGACCACGGCACCTACCCGTTCGTCACGTCGTCGTCCGCGACGGCCGGTGGGGCGTGCACGGGCTCGGGCGTGGGCCCGACCCGCATCGACCGCGTCGTCGGAGTGGCGAAGGCGTACACGACGCGCGTCGGCGAGGGCCCGTTCCCCACCGAGCTGCTCGACGCGACCGGGGAGTGGCTGCGCAAGACGGGCGGTGAGTACGGCACGACGACCGGCCGTCCGCGCCGGACCGGCTGGTTCGACGCCGTCGTCACCCGCTACGCCGGACGCGTCAACGGGCTCACGGACCTCGTCGTCACGAAGCTCGACACGCTGACCGGACTGGAGAAGATCCCGGTCGCTGTCGCCTATGACGTGAACGGCGTCCGGCACGACGAGATGCCGCTCGACCAGTCCGACTTCCACCACGCCGAGCCCGTCTACGAGCAGTTCGACGGGTGGACCGAGGACATCTCCCTGTGCCGGTCGTTCGACGACCTGCCGGTCAACGCCCAGCGGTACGTGCTGGCGCTCGAGGACCTCTCGGGGACGCGCGTCTCGTCGATCGGCGTCGGCCCGGGCCGCGAGGCGACGATCATCCGGCACGACCTGCTCGCCTGACCCGATCCGGCGGTGGCCCGGCTGCCCCCTGACACGGCGCGTCGGGGTCGGCCGCTCGTCAGCGGGGCTGATCCGGTGGGGCCTGAGTCGAGTGGCGGTCGAGGAACGCGTAGACCTCGGCGTCGTCGACCCCCGGGAAGGTGCCCTGCGGCAGCGGGCTGAGGACCTGCGCGTGCAGCCGTGCGCTGGGCCGGGAGTGGTCGCCCCAACGCTCCGCGAGCGCAGCGTCAGGACGTCGGCAGCACGACGGGTCGGGGCAGCGTGACTGCGTCCGCAGCTTCGTGTCCCGGCCGCGGAACCAGGACGCGTGCGCGAACGGTACGCCGATGGTGATGGAGAACTGACCGGCCTCGGACACGCCGGTCTGCGCCGTGCACCAGAACGTGCCCGCGAGGGTGTCGGTGTACTGGTGGAACTCCGTGGTGCGGTCATGCCGGCTCAGGGCGACGCGCGCGGCCCAGTGCCGGCACGCTGGCTGACCCTCGATGGATCCCGTCGGGTCGGTCGCGAAGCCGACGCCGTCGTTCTCGTAGCCGCGGGCGAGCGCGCCGTCGTCGTCCACGCGCAGGAAGTGCACGGGCAGACCGAGCTCGCTCGTCGCGAGGTTCGTGAACCGGTGGGCCGCGGCCTCGTGCGTGACGCCGAAC
>JAYTSH010000396.1:0-7834 GCA_043745755.1 Cellulomonas sp.
ACCGTTCAACGCCGTCGTCAACGGCACGGTCGTCACGTTGCACTGCACACCCCGCGCGTACTCCACCAAGGCCGCCACCGGATCACCAGACGCCACCGCCGCATTCCACGCATCTTCCACAGCCTTCGACTCACGGGCGGACAGACTCACTGCGTCATCTTTGGCCTTGCCGTCGATGTTGGCCGCTTGAGCTGGCGCGATCAAGCCCGTGAGGAGGAGGCCCAACACCAGCACCGCCGACGTCCTGCGTGCGTTGAGGCTACTCAACGGTGAACTCCGCACCGCGCACGAGCCAGCGTCCGCCCTGGTAGACCACGGCGAAGGTCATCGCATAGGTCTTCATGACCGTTGGTTCACCTCCGATGACGTTCCCGCCGGTGTCGAGAATCTGCCAGCCATCCTGTTCGACGCTGGCGTCGACGGAGTACCAGTACCCCGGATTCACTTCTGTTCCCCGAGCGGACCGGACGCGCGTCGCGCTGCCTTCTTGGTGTTCTCCGCGCGCGTGCAGCTGCTCGGTCTCGTCGGTGACGCTCTTGCAGAAGATGCACTCCGGGTGGCTGAGCTCCTTGAGCTCCGTCACGTCCCCGGTGTTGTACGCATAGGGGTAGAGCTCCATGAAGTACGTCACGGCGGCGATCGCACCATCGACGCTCACCTCATCCATCGCAGTGGGCCGGACAGGCAGCGGCGTCGAAGTCGGTGAGGGTGTCGGACTCGGAGTGGGCGTCGGGTCGGGAGACCGGCTCGAGGTCGGCGCCGGGGTCGGGTCAGCGGTTGCCGTCGTCGTGCAGCCCGCGAGCGCGGCACCGACCACTCCGACCACTCCGACCACTCCGACCAGGACGATGCCCGCCGCCAGGACGCGCACCCTGCCGGGCGACGACCCCCGCGGCAGCCGGTCGGGCACGGCATCGGGAATGAGCAGGCTGCGGAGCATGCCCGAGAACCTACCGAAAAGCACCCAACCCGGTCAGCCGATCTCACATCCCTGTGGACAGCAGAACGGCGAAGGTCAGGCCGTCAGCCACGCCCGCAGCGCGTCGTAGCACGCGCTGAGGTCACCGACGCGGCACCGCTCGTCTGCCTTGTGCGCGAGCAGCGGGTCGCCGGGGCCGAAGTTCACCGCGGGGATTCCGAGCTCGGAGAAGCGGGCGACGTCGGTCCAGCCGTACTTGGGTGCGGGGACACCACCCGTGACCTCGAGGACGGCTGCCGCGAACGCGGCGGCGGTCGGGTCGTCGAGACCGGGTCGCGCGCCGGCCGCACCGTCGACGACGACGACCTCGTAGCCGTCGAACACCTCACGGACGTGCGCCTCGGCCTGGGCGAGGGAGCTCGAGGGTGCGAACCGGTAGTTCACGGTCACCGTGCACAAGTCGGGGACGACATTGGTTGCGACTCCGCCGCGGATCGTGACGGCGTTGAGACCCTCGCGGTAGACGAGACCGTCGACCTCGACCGAGGCAGGTTCGTACTCCGCGAGCCTGCGCAGCACCTCGGCTGCGCCATGGACGGCGTTGACACCCGTCCAGGATCGCGCGGAGTGCGCTGCGACGCCCGGCACGCGGACCTCGACGCGCAGCGTGCCGTTGCAGCCGCCCTCGATGCCGGCGGCGGTGGGCTCGCACAGGATCGCGAACTCGCCCGCGAGCCAGTCGGGGTGGTTCCGGGCGACCCGGCCGAGCCCGCTGAGCGACGCCTCGACCTCCTCGTGGTCGTAGAAGACCCACGTGACGTCCCGGGTAGGTTCGGCGAGCGCAGCGGCGAGGGCGAGCTGCACCGCGACGCCGCCCTTCATGTCGACCGTCCCGCGTCCCCAGATCTCCGCCCGGGAACCTTCCCCGACGACGCGCGTCGGGAGGTTGTCCGCCACAGGCACTGTGTCGATGTGACCGGCGACGAGGACGCGCGACCCGGCGCCCAGGCTCGTCCGTGCGACAACGGTGTCGCCGTCGCGCAGGACCTCGAGGTGGGGGTGCTCGCCCAGCGCCGCCTCGATCGCGTCGGCGAGGGCGGTCTCATGGCCGCTCTCGGACGGCAGGTCGCACAGCGCGCGCGTGAGCGTGACGAGGTCGCCCGTCAGGTCGAGCAGCGTGGCAGCGGCGGGGTCGAGCACATGGTCGGTCACGTCCACGACCCTACCCACGCCCCGTCTAGAGTGACCGGCATGTCCGACCGCAACGCGTGGGCCTTCGGCCTGGCCACAGTGACCCCCGACGGCACGACCCTCGACGTCTGGTACCCGGCGCCCGCTCTCGGGACTGCACCCGCGGACGCGGTCGCGCCTTCCGACATCGTCGCGGCCCAGCGCGTGGACGACGCGCGGGGTGTGCGGACCGTCGTCGTGCGGACGCAGGTCGACCTCGACGCAGCACCGACCGACACCGCCGACGCGTACCTGCGGCTGCACCTGCTCTCGCACCGCCTCGTCCCTCCGCACGGCCAGAACCTCGACGGGATCTTCGCGGTCCTGCCCAACGTCGTCTGGACGGACCGCGGCCCGTGCGCGGTCGACGGGTTCGAGGCGACCCGTGCGCGACTGCGCGCCGCGACCGGCGTCCCTGTGACCGTTCACGGCATCGACAAGTTCCCGCGGATGGTCGACTACGTCGTCCCGAGCGGCGTGCGGATCGCAGACGGCAACCGCGTGCGTCTCGGCGCCCACCTGGCTGCCGGCACGACGGTCATGCACGAGGGGTTCGTGAACTTCAACGCCGGCACGCTCGGCGTCTCGATGGTCGAGGGTCGGATCTCCTCGGGCGTCGTCGTGGGCGACGGCAGCGACATCGGCGGCGGTGCGTCGATCATGGGGACCCTGTCGGGCGGCGGCCGGGAGGTCGTCTCGATCGGTCGGCGCTCGCTGCTCGGTGCCAACTCGGGGCTCGGCATCCCGCTCGGGAACGACTGCGTCGTGGAGGCCGGCCTCTACGTGACGGCCGGCACCAAGGTCACGCTCGTGGGCTTCAGCGACGCGTCCGGGGTGGTCAAGGCCCGTGAGCTCGCCGGGACCGACAACATCCTGTTCCGTCGCAACTCCCTGACGGGCGGGGTCGAGGCGGTCGCGCGGTCCGGTGCCGGCGTGCTGCTCAACGCCGCGCTGCACGTCAACTGAGGCTGCCGGTGGCACGCAGTCGACGACGACGCCGGCGGACGCGACGCGGACCGGTTCGCGTCGCGACGACCGCGCTGCTCGGCGTCGCTCTCCTGGTCGGCGCGGTGGTCGCGGTGGTCAACGCGCTCGGCCGGTCGGACGGTTCGCGGTCGGTCACGGAGTCGTGCGGCGTCCAGGTCGACGGCACCCGATGGCTCCTGTCACCCGTTCAGGGAGACAACGCCGCCCTGCTGGCAGCGGTGTCCGTCCGCCGAGGTCTCCCTGCGCGCGCCGCGACGATCGCGATCGCGACGGCCCTGCAGGAGTCGAAGCTGGTGAACCTCAGCTACGGCGACAGCGACTCGGTGGGGTTGTTCCAGCAGCGCCCGTCGCAGGGCTGGGGCACGGTCGAGCAGATCATGGACCCCGTCTACTCGACGGGTCGCTTCTACGACGGGCTCGTCGCCGTCGCCGGCTACCAGGACCTGCCCATCACCGACGCCGCGCAGAAGGTCCAGCGCTCGGCCTTCCCGGAGGCGTACGCGCAGCACGAGCCACAGGCCCGGGCATGGGCCTCGGCGCTCACCGGCTGGTCGCCCGGTGCGTTGACCTGCACGCTCCATGCGCCGAGCGGTGCGGGATCGAGCGACGAGTTCACGGCGCGCGTGGACCGGGACCTCGGCACCCTGCCCCTGACTGTCGCCGCGGCGACCGCCCAGGCACCCGCGGCCATCGTGGTCGACGCGCGGTCGCTCGAAGGCGGGTCGGGTGCAGCCGCGGACGACGTGCGAGGGGGCTGGGCGTTCGCGCAGTGGGCCGTAGCAGTCGCTGCTGACCAGCACGTCACGGCCGTGCGCGTGGCGGACCAGGTGTGGTCGCGGAAGGACGCCGCCTGGGCGCCGACAAGCACCGCACCCCTCGCGAGTGGATCTGTCGAGGTCACGCTCGCCCCGGCTGCGTGAGCGGTCCCGAGGCTCGGCACACGGCCGAGCTCCGGGACCGGACAACCGATCAGCGCACAGACACCGGGACGTAGTCGCGCTCGGTCGCGCCCGTGTAGATCTGGCGGGGGCGACCGATCTTCGTCTGCGGGTCGTTCATCATCTCGCGCCACTGCGCGATCCACCCGGGCATGCGCCCCAGCGCGAACAGCGGCGTGAACATCGACTCGTCGAACCCCATGGCCTTGTAGATGAGGCCCGTGTAGAAGTCGACGTTCGGGTAGAGCTTGCGGGATATGAAGTAGTCGTCGCTCAGCGCGATCTCCTCGAGGCCCATCGCGATCTCGAGCAGCTGGTCGTTCTTGCCGAGCGCCGAGAGGACCGCGTCAGCGCTCTGCTTCACGATCGCCGCGCGCGGGTCGTAGTTCTTGTACACGCGGTGGCCGAAGCCCATGAGGCGGACGCCGTCCTCCTTGTTCTTGACCCGGTTCATGAACTCGGTCGCGTCACCGCCGTTGGCCTGGATCTCGGTGAGCATATTCAGCACGGCCTCGTTGGCGCCGCCGTGCAGCGGGCCCGACAGCGCGTTGACGCCCGCGGCGACCGAGGCGTACAGGTTCGCGTGGCTCGAGCCGACGATGCGGACCGTCGACGTCGAGCAGTTCTGCTCGTGGTCGGCGTGCAGGATGAGGAGCTTGTCGAGCGCCTTGACGATGACCGGGTCGGCCTCGTACGGCGAGTACGGGATCGCGAACGTCATCCGCAGGAAGTCGTCGACGTAGCCGCGCGAGTAGTCCGGGTAGAGCAGCGGCTCGCCGCGCGTCGTGCGGTGCAGGTAGGACGTGATGGTGCGGGTCTTGGCGAGGATCAGGACCGTCGCGAGCTCGACCGTCTCCGGGTCGAACGGGTCGAGCGACTCGGGGTAGAACGCGGAGAGCGCGTTGATCGCCGAGGACATCACCGCCATCGGGTGCCCGTTGCGCGGGAACGTCCCCATGAAGGTGCGGAAGTCCTCGTGGACCAGCGTGTGCCGGTTGACCCGCTCGACGAAGCCGTCCAGCTCGACCGGGCTCGGGAGCTCGCCGTTGATGAGGAGGTACGCGACCTCAAGGAAGCTGGAGTGCTCAGCGAGCTGCTCGATCGGGTACCCGCGGTAGCGCAGGATGCCGGCGTCGCCGTCGATGTAGGTGATCCGGGACTCGCACGACGCCGTGTTCATGAACCCCGGGTCGACCGTCACGAGGCCGGTGTCCCGCAGCAGCGACGACACCACGATGCCGTCGCCACCCTCGGTGGCCCGGATCACGGGAAGCGGGTGCACCTCGCCGTTGGTGATCAGCTGCACGTCTGCCGTGTCGGCATCGGTCATGGTGTTCCTTCCTGCGGCCCGGCGTGGGCGGTCGTCCACTCGCGAAGTTCGTGTCGCTGCTCACGGCCAGTCCGGACGGCTGGTCGGCCGTCGTTGGTCAATGCTGACGCTACCTTTGCCAAGCCGATGCTGACGAATCATCACCGGGCCCATGGTCCCGGTGTGACCACGATCACATCGTGATGATCGGGCGTGCGTTCGGGGTTCCGGATCGCGTCGGGAACCCCGCCTCACGCCCCGGTCAGGCGTGCCGCCGCCTCGCGCACCCGTTCGTCCGACGCGGTGAGCGCGATGCGCACGTGGCCGGCCGCCGCAGGCCCGTAGAACGACCCTGGCGCGACGAGGATGCCGAGCGAGGCCAGGTCGCCGACGGTCGCCCAGCAGTCCTGGCCGCCGCCATCCGGACGCACCCACAGGTACAGGCCGGCGTGCGACCCGTCGACGACGTAGCCCGCCTGCTCGAGTGCGGATCGCAGCACTGCGCGGCGCACCCGGTACCGCTCGCGCTGCTCAGCCACGTGGTCGTCGTCCCGAAGCCCCGCCGCAGTCGCGGCCTGGACCGGTCCGGGGACGATCATGCCGGCGTGCTTGCGGACCTCGAGCAGCTGGGCGACGAGATCGGGGTCGCCCGCGACGAACGCGGACCGATACCCCGCGACGTTGGACTGCTTGGACAGCGAGTACACCGCGAGCAGACCCGTGAGGTCGCCGCCCGTGACCCGCGGGTCGAGGATGCTCGGCACCCCTGCGGACGCCCATGGCTCGTCCCAGGCGAGCTCCGCGTAGCACTCGTCGGACGCGACGACGACCCGACGCCCGGTGCGCTGGGCGGCGGCCCGGGCCGCGTCGACGACGGCTCGTAGCGCGTCGATCGACAGGACACGACCGTCCGGGTTGCCGGGCGAGTTGAGCCACACGAGCCGAACGGCGTCGGCGAGGGCGTCCGCCGACGTCCCCGAGCCGGCCGCGAGCAGCTCCGCGACGGCGTCGACGGCGACGGGGACTGCGCCCGCGAGGCGCGCGCCCACGTCGTACGTCGGGTAGGCGCACGCGGGGTGCACGACGACGTCCCCGGCTCCGAGACCGAGCAGCGACGGCAGCCAGGCCACGAGCTCCTTCGAGCCGAGGGTCGGCAGCACCGCAGCCGGGTCGAG
Organism: Cellulomonas sp.; assembly: GCA_043745755.1. GTDB lineage: Bacteria > Actinomycetota > Actinomycetes > Actinomycetales > Cellulomonadaceae > Cellulomonas_A. The sequence goes on from JAYTSH010000396.1 coordinate 6,559, forward strand.
CCCGCGGACCCCCCGGCGTCGCGCGAACCAGTCGACGACGGCCGCACGCAGCTCGAGCGTCCCGTGCGTCGTGGGGTAGCCCGGCGAGTTGGAGGCGCCCGCGAGCGCCTCCCTGATGACCGGCGGCGTCGGGTCGATCGGCGTTCCCACCGACAGGTCGACGATGCCACCCGGGTAGGCGCGCGCCTTCTCGGCGAACGGGACGAGCGTGTCCCAGGGGAAGTCCGGCAGCTCTCCGGTGCGCAGGCCCATGCGAGCGCGCGTCAGGCTTCGTGCACCTGGAGCGGGAGCACAGCGATGATCGGGTGGTCCTTCTCGATCATCCCCAGCTTCGCGGCGCCTCCTGGCGAGCCGAGGTCGTCGAAGAACTCGACGTTCGCCTTGTAGTACTCGGCCCACTGGGCGGGGACGTCGTCCTCGTAGTAGATCGCCTCGACGGGGCAGACCGGCTCGCACGCACCGCAGTCGACACACTCGTCGGGGTGGATGTAGAGCGATCGCTTGCCCTCGTAGATGCAGTCCACGGGACACTCGTCGATGCACGCCTTGTCCTTGACGTCAACACAAGGCTGGGCGATCACATACGTCACGGTCGGTCCTCCGCAGGCCCTTGGGGGCGGTCAGGGTTGGGGTTCTAGTATCCACCAGGTGCACACCAAGACGATCTTGCGTCCACCGGCGGCGCCGTGAACCAGCCCTGGCGGACGTTGACCCCGGGGGTCCGCGTCGTCGTCCGACGGCGTCTCGGTCCCGATGAGGAGCTGCTCTACAGCGACGTGCTCGGCGATCTCCTCGTCGTCGACGACGACGGCGTGCTCATCGAGACCAGGCGAGGGTCGGTGCACGTCCCGGGGCGGGACATCGCCCTGGCCAAGATCGTGCCCCCCGCGCCCGTGCGAAGACCCCGGGGCGAATGACCCGGGGTCGCCGCGACGGCACGTGGGTCATCCCGTCGGCGGGGCGGCGGTCGTGGGCGCGGGCCCGCAGATGATCGTATTTTGCGGCTGGTAGGTCCACGTGAACGACTTGGTCTCCTTCACGGCGCCGTCGAGCGACACCGTGCGGGTCACGGTCACCCGGAACCCCGGGTTGCCGGCCGACGAGGCGACGCACGTCGGCGACTGCGAGTACACCGTGGTCGGCTGCTTGACGTTCGACCGCGCGCTCGTCGACGTCTCCACGGTCCAGTACTTGGTGCTCCAGATCCGCACGTGCACCTGGTTGGCGGCGACCCACGCCTGCACGAGAGCGCCGTAGGGGGTGTTGTTCTTCCACC
>JAYTSH010000397.1:0-1540 GCA_043745755.1 Cellulomonas sp.
GCGTAGCCGCTCGACCCCGGCGATGATCCGCGGTCGAGCCCGCTCCGAGGCATCGGGCGGTCCGGTGCCTCACCTTCAAGGAGGTGATGGGTATGGCTACGCGATACGACCCATTCCAGGACATGGACAGGCTTGTCGGCGAGATGTTCGGGTCCGCCCGGGCAGCAGCGACGATGTCGATGGACTTCTTCCGTTCCGGTGACCACTACGTGCTGCATGTCGACCTTCCGGGTGTCGACCCCGGCACGATCGACGTCAACGTCGAAGACCGCACGCTCACGCTCCGCGCCGAACGGTCGGCCGTCGAGCACGACGTGCAGTGGTATCTCCGCGAACGGGCGACCGGGTCGTACGTCCGCCAGATCACCGTGGGTCGCGGGATGGCCCTCGACAAGATCAACGCGACGTACTCCGACGGCGTGCTCACCCTGAGCATCCCGGTGTCCGAGGATGCCAAGCCGCGCAAGATCGAGGTCCAGCACGGTGGTCAGACCTCGATGATCACCCAGACCGTCGAGCACACCGCAGAGCCTTCGCCGCGGTAGCTCGTCAGGCAGTCCGCGCGGCGTTCCGTCCCAGGACCACCTCGCGGCCTCGGGCTGAGCACGTGGCCTCGGTGGGCGGGAGCCCGCCAGGTTTGCGCAGCCCGTGCACATGGAAGCCTCGGTCGAGCCAGCTCGACCGAGGCTTCCGTGGTCTGCGCCGCAGACGGCTGCCGGAGGCGGCTCAGAGCGTCGCGCGTACCGCCCGCGTCGCGGCGAGCATGTGCTCGAGCGACGGCGTGACCTCGTCGTAGCGACGGGTCTTGAGGCCGCAGTCGGGGTTCACCCACAGCTGGTCCGCGTCGATCGACCTGACGGCCTCGGCCAGGAGCTCGGTGACCTCGCCCTCGGTGGGCACCCGCGGCGAGTGGATGTCGTAGACACCCGGACCGATGCCACGTGCGTACCCGGCATCCGCGATGTCGCCGATGATCTCCATCTTCGAGCGGGCCGCTTCGATCGACGTCACGTCGGCGTCGAGGCCGTCGATCGCACCGATGATCTCGCCGAACTCCGAGTAGCACAGGTGCGTGTGGATCTGGGTGTCCGCGCGCACGCCCGACGTCGCCAGCCGGAACGAGCGGACCGACCAGTCGAGGTAGGCGGCGTGGGCGGCAGCCTTGAGCGGCAACAGCTCCCGCAGCGCGGGCTCGTCGACCTGCACGACCGCGATGCCGGCGGCCTCGAGGTCCTCGATCTCGTCGCGAAGCGCGAGCGCGACCTGGTTCGCGGTGTCGGCGAGCGGCTGGTCGTCGCGCACGAACGACCACGCGAGGATCGTGACCGGGCCGGTAAGCATGCCCTTGACCGGCTTGGCCGTGAGCGACTGCGTGTACGTGGTCCACGCGACCGTGATCGGCGCGGGCCGGGACACGTCGCCCCACAGGATCGACGGACGTGTGCAGCGCGAGCCGTACGACTGCACCCAGCCGTTCTGGGTCACCGCGAACCCGTTGAGGTTCTCGGCGAAGTACTGCACCATGTCGTTGCGCTCGGGC
>JAYTSH010000398.1:0-9127 GCA_043745755.1 Cellulomonas sp.
GCCGTTCAGTCCTGCCCGGCGGGGTCCGCGTGCTCACCGAGCACATGCCCGGTCTGCGCTCGGCCACGGTCGGGGCGTGGGTCGGGGTCGGTTCGCGGGACGAGAGCGACGGTCACCACGGCTCGACGCACTTCCTCGAGCACCTGCTGTTCAAGGGCACGGCGCTTCGCACGGCCATGGACATCGCGGAGGCGTTCGACGAGGTCGGTGGCGAGGCCAACGCGGCAACGGGCAAGGAGCACACCTGCTACTACGCGCGGGTGCTCGACACCGACCTGCCGATGGCGGTCGACGTCATCGCGGACATGGTCACGTCCGCGCGCCTGGACACCGACGAGCTCGAGACTGAGCGCGGAGTGATCCTCGAAGAGCTCGCGATGAACGACGACGACCCGAGCGACGTCGTCCACGAGCAGTTCGCGACCGCCGTCCTCGGACCGCACCCGCTCGGTAGGCCGATCGGCGGCACCCCCGACACGATCCGCGCTGTGCCACGCTCCGCTGTCTGGGAGCACTATCGCGAGCACTACCGATCCGCAGGCCTCGTCGTGACCGCAGCAGGCGGCGTTGACCACGACGCACTGTGCGAACAGGTCACGAAGGCACTGGCCGACGGCGGCTGGGACCTCACCGCCGACGCGACGCCCCTGGTCCGACGCGGAGCCGACGACGTCGACGGCGGCATCCCGATCTCGGGCGCCGAGCTGACGACGCACCGAGTCACGGAGCAGGCGAACGTCATCGTCGGGGGTACGGGCCTCACGGCGACCGACCCGCGACGGTTCACGCTCTCCGTGCTGAACGCCGTGCTCGGCGGCGGCATGTCCTCCCGGCTGTTCCAAGAGATCCGGGAAAAGCGCGGGCTCGCGTACTCGACCTACTCGTTCGCGTCAGGGCATGCGGACACCGGGATCTTCGGGGTCTATGCCGGGTGCGCCCCGGGCAAGGTCGACCAGGTCACGGCGCTGCTCGTCTCGGAGTGGGAACGTCTGGCCGACAGCGGGATCACCGACGGCGAGCTGCGGCGCTCGATCGGGCAGCTCTCGGGCGGCCTGGTGCTCGGCATGGAGGACACAGGCTCGCGCATGAACCGGCTCGGCAAGGCCGAGCTCGTTCTCGGTGCGCTCATGTCGCTCGACGAGACGCTCGAGGCGGTCCAGTCGGTGACAGCGGCCGGGGTGCAGGAGCTTGCGGCAGACCTCGCATCGCGTCCGCGGTCGTTCGTGCGGATCGGACCGTTCGGCGACTGACGTCGGGGGGCTGGATCGGGACAGCCGGTCGTCAGGACGGGAGCGGGCCGGGCGCCGCCGGGATGTCGTGCGATCCCGGCGGTAGGTCCGTGAGTGCTCGCGCGACGGGATACCAGCTCCCGGCACAGGAGGTGGCTCCGACCGACAAGGCGCAGGCGAGCAGGAGCAGGTCGGAGCTGCCGCCCCACCACGCCACGACGATGGTGGCAGTCGTCGCGACCTGGGCCGCGACCAGCGTCAGAGCCCCGACCCGGCCCCCGCCCGACATGAGCGCCGCCGCGACGACCAGCAGGAGGAGCGACCCGCCCGGCTCGACGACTGCCACCGGAAGCAGCGCGACGTGGGCCGTCACCCGCCCGTAGGTGTCCGTCGCAACGAGTACTGCGACGGCGCCGAGCCACAGCGCGAGCCCGGGTACGCCAACGACGAGCAGGGCGCGTCCAGCCGCCGCGCGGCCCACTCCGACCTGGACAGCGCGCGGCCCCGCGACGCCGATCCCGAGGGCCGCGACCCCTGTCGCGGGGTGGCGCGCAGCTCTCGCAGATGTCGGGGTGCGCAGGCGTGCTCCATCGGCGCCGTCGCGCTCCGCCGTGAGGCGCCCACCGGCGGGTGGGGCCCGAGGGCTACCTCTGACCAGCCCGACGCGTTCGACTAGAGTGGTTCTCCGTGAGCGAGCAGATCAAGGTCGCCGTCCTGGGGGCCGCCGGACGCATGGGTTCGACAGTCGTCGAGGCGGTTCGAGCTGCACCCGGCCTCGAGGTCGTGGCATCGATCGACGCGGGGGACGACCTGTCCCGCCTGACCGATGTCGGAGCCCAGGTGGCCGTCGACTTCACGCTTCCGTCTGTGACCGAGGCGAACGTCCACGCACTCATCGACGCCGGCATCCACGTGGTGGTCGGCACGACGGGCTGGACCGAGGACTCGCTCGGGCGCGTGCGCGACCACCTCGCGAACCGTCCGGGCGTCGGTGTGGTGATCGCGCCGAACTTCGCGCTCGGCGCCGTGCTCGCCATGACGTTCGCGGCGCGGGCCGCGCGGTACTTCGAGTCGGTCGAGGTCATCGAGCTGCATCACCCGGACAAGGTCGACGCGCCGTCCGGAACAGCTCGGCAGACGGCGACCGCGATCGCTGCGGCACGCGCGCAGGCGGGCGTCGGGCCGAGCCCGGATGCGACTACCACGGCGCTCGGCGGGGCACGAGGTGCTGACGTCGACGGCATCCGGGTGCACTCGGTGCGGTTGCGCGGGCTCATCGCGCACGAGGAGATCCTGCTCGGCAACCCCGGCGAGCTGCTGACGATCCGGCACGACTCGTTCGACCGGGTGAGCTTCATGCCCGGCGTCCTGCACGCGGTACGGCACGTCGCTGCGCGGCCGGGCCTCACCGTGGGGCTCGAGCACCTGCTCGACCTCGGTTGACGGCCATGACGTCGACGCTGCGTTCGCGGCTGCCGCGTGCCTCGCTCATCGGTGCTGTCGCTCTGACTGCCTTGCTGGCTCTGTACCTGTGGTTGGTCGCTGACCGTGCCGTCGCGCTGCTGCGGACCGGTGAGCCCGTCGGGATCGTTCTGGGCGCGGGAGTGCTTCTGCTGCCGTTGCTCGGTTTTTGGTCGATCGTGCGCGAGTGGCGCCTGGCCGTCGACGTGCAGCACATGGCCGACGAGCTCTCGGCGGTGGGCGCCCTGCGCGTCGACGACCTGCCGCGCTCGCCGGGCGGCAGGATCGACCGCACCGCTGCAGGGGCCCAGTTCGAGACCAGCCGTGCCGAGGTCGAGGCCGCCCCGGACGACTGGGGTTCCTGGTATCGCCTCGCGTTCGCTTACGACGCCGCGGGGGACCGTCGTCGGGCCCGCGAGTCCCTGCGCACGGCTTCCCGGCTGCACCGCGCCGCCTGACGTGCGCGCCGCCTGACGTGCGCGCCGCCTGACCTGCGCCGCGCCGCCGGACCGGGGCTCAGATCGCGGCGGACCAGCGATGCTCGGTCACCCGACGTTCCGTGCCGTCGGCCATCGTGCCGCTGGCCAGGGTCCGGATCGCGTCGTCCGCTCGGAGCCCGGCCGAGGCGAGGAACTGCGCACGCGCGGAGCCTCCGTCGAGCACCCAGGTCTGCACGTGGTCGGCGCCGTCCTCGCGCAGGAGGTCGACCGCGGCCGCAAGCAGCCGCGAGCCGTGCCCGGCGCGCTGCGACCGAGGTGCGACCTCGAGCGCGAGGATCTCGCCCCCGGGCGCGTCGAGCGGCGAGTCGTCCGGGGAAGGGAGCGGACCGACCGCGACGAAGCCGACGACGTCGGCACCCTCGCACGCGACGAGAACGCGGTGGCCCCGGGACGGCGGCGAAGTTATCGCGACTGCCCAGCGTTCGGCAAACACTGTTCCGTCGAGGGATGCCAGGACTTCCTCGCCGAGCGTGTCGTGGTTCGCGTCGCGCCACGCGGCAAGCTGTGTGGCAGCGATCGCGAGCTCGTCTCCGGGGACGGCGGGTCGGACCGAGACGTCGGCCTGCTCGCTGAAGAGGGCCATCAGGAGTTGACCGGTGCGCCGGAGCCCGCTGCTGGGCACGGGGCGAGCGGACGGCAGCAGGTGGTCAACGGGACCTCCGGGAGTGGTCGACGGGCGACGACGGGCGCCGGTGCACGGCGCGGCGTCATGGGGGAGATGCGTCCCGAGGCTAGCAACCCCGTACCGCTCGTGGAACCCGTCGGCTCAGGGCATCCCCAGCGCGCGCAGGACGGCCGCCGTCGCAGCGGCTGCGACGACCACGATGATGAACGGGGCGCGCAGTGCGAGCGCGATCGCTGCGACGACGAGCGCGGGCAGCCGGGCGTCCAGGACGAGGGAGTGACCCGTCGTGAACGTCTGCACGCCGACGAGCGCTGCGAGCAGCGCGACCGTCACCAGCGCGGCCGTCCGGGCCACTCGGGGCTCGGCGAGCCAGTGCGACGGGACGAGATGGCCGACGAGCTTGAGGGCGAAGCAGGCGACGCTCGCCGCGAGGATGGCCAGCCAGGTCATCGCGGACGGGCTCACGCGGCGCTCCGGGTGCGGACCGGCGGTCGCGACCAGCCCAGGACGATCGCCACCGCCGCGGCTGCGAGGACCGGCAGTCCGGCGGGGACGAACGGGGTGAGGCCGAGTGCGACAAGGATGGCGAGACCGGCTGCCGCGCGTGCCCTCCGGGTGCCCAGCCGGGGCCACACCAGCCCGAGGAACGCCGCGGCCGCGGCTGCGTCCAGACCGTAGCGACGCGGGTCCCCGAGGGCGTCGCCCAGCAGCGCACCGACCACGGTGAACGCGTTCCAGAGCACGAAGACACCGATGCCCGTCCACCAGAACCCCGCGCGCGACGCAGCCGGGTCCCGCTGCGCTGCGGCGACCGCGGTCGACTCGTCGATCGTCAGCTGCGCCGCGACCGGCCGCAGCCACCCGCGCGCGCCGAGCAGGGGGGTGACCTGCGGACCGTACAGACCGTTCCGGGTCCCCAGCAGGCCTGCGGTCGCGACCGCGGCGACCGCGCCGCCTGAGCCGAGCACGCCGATGAACGCGAACTGCGAGCCCCCGGAGAACATCAGGAGGCTCAGGGCCGCGGTCTGGGGGAGGTCGAGGCCCGCGGCGATCGCGAGCGCCCCGAACGACACGCCGTAAAGGCCCGTCGCGATCGAGACCGACACGGCCTGGCGGATCGCCTCCCGGACCGCGGGGCTGCGATCAGGGCTCACGCCGACACTGTCGCACACGATCTCCGGGGCCACGGCAGCGCCGCGGCCGGCGCGGCCGCTACAGCGCGACGTAGATCGTCTCGAGGTACTCCTCGATCCCGGCCTCGCCACCCTCGCGTCCCAGCCCCGAGGACTTCACGCCTCCGAACGGCGCGCTCGCGTCCGAGACCATGCCGCGGTTGATGCCGAGCATCCCCGCCTCGACACTCTCGACGAGCCGCATCACGCGCCCGACGTCGCGTGTGTACGCGTAGGCGACGAGCCCGAACTCGGTGCCGTTCGCGAGCGCGACGGCCTCGTCCTCGGTCGAGAAGGTCATGACGGGGGCGACGGGACCGAATACCTCCGCGGTGACCACGAGGGCATCCGGCGACACGTTCTCGAGCACGGTGGGAGCGTAGAAGTACCCCGCACCTCGGGGACGGTGACCGCCCGACCGCACGCGCGCGCCGCCGTCGACCGCGGCGGCGACGACGGCCTCGACCCGATCGACGGCGGCGGCCTCGATGAGAGGGCCCACCGTCGTGCCCGGCGTCGCGCCGTGGCCCATGACGAGGCGATCGAACGAGGCTGCGAGAGAGTCGGTGAACTGCGCGGCGACCGACTCGTGCACGAGAAAGCGGTTCGCCGCGACGCACGTCTGTCCGGAGTTGCGCATCTTCGCCGCGACCGCGCCCTCGACGGCGGCGGGGATGTCCGCGTCGTCGAACACCAGGAACGGCGCGTTGCCGCCGAGCTCCATCGACGTGCGCAGGACACCCTGCGCGGCGCTGCGCAGCAGCGTCCGGCCGACCTCTGTTGACCCGGTGAACGACAGCTTGCGCAGTCGCGGATCGGCGAGCAGCGGCGTCGTGAGGGCGCTGGCGGACGAGCTCGGCAGGACGTTGAGCACGCCGGCCGGCAGCCCGCGCGCCTCGAGCTCGGCGCGCACCATCTCGGCGACGTACGCGGTGGTGAGCGGCGTGAGCTGGGCGGGCTTGACGATGACAGGGCAGCCGGCGGCGAGCGCTGGCGCCAGCTTGCGAGCGATCATCGCGATCGGGAAGTTCCACGGCGTGATCAGCAGGGCGGGGCCGACCGGTCGGCGCAGGACGAGCTGGTGAGCGCCGCCGCCCGGCGCCCGGCGCGCCAGCCCGTCGAACCGCACGGCCTGCTCGGAGTACCACCGCACGTAGTCGGCCGCATACGCGACCTCGGCGCGGGACTCCGCGAGCGGCTTGCCGCCCTCGGCTGTCACGAGGGCGGCAAGGTCCTCGGCGTGGGCCCGCATCTCCTCGAACACCGCGCGCAGCAGCTCGGCGCGTGCCCGGGGCGAGACCGCCCGCCACTCCTCGCGGGCGGAGTCCGCCGCCGCGAGCGCTGCCAGGGCGTCCTCGGGTCCGGCATCCGCGACCTCGAACAGCACCTGCGTCGTCGCTGGGTCGGCCACCTCGAACCTGCGCCCGGACGCAGCAGGGCGCCACATGCCGTCGATGAGCAGCTCGGTCGGGACGTGGGCCGCGACGGTCGGGGGAAGCGTGGGCGTCGACATGAGCCCAGTGTCGACCTGGGCCCGCGGTAGCGCCAGGCGCCTGCCTTTAGGATGACCGCCATGACGACTGCGGCGGTTGCATCGATCCCGACCCCGTACGAGGACCTCCTGCGGCTGGTCCTCGAGACCGGAACCCCCAAGTCCGACCGGACGGGCACAGGGACCCGGAGCCTGTTCGGCCACCAGCTGCGCTACGACCTGTCGGCGGGGTTCCCGCTCGTCACGACCAAGCGTGTGCATCTCAAGTCGATCGTCTACGAGCTGCTGTGGTTCCTGCGCGGCGACTCCAACGTCGCGTGGTTGCGCGAGCACGGCGTGAAGATCTGGGACGAGTGGGCCGACGCGAACGGCGAGCTCGGGCCCGTCTACGGCGTGCAGTGGCGGTCGTGGCCGACACCCGACGGCCGGCACATCGACCAGCTCGCCCAGGTCATCGAGGCGATCCGCCGTGATCCCGACTCGCGTCGTCACATCGTCTCGGCCTGGAACGTCGGCGAGATCCCGTCGATGGCGCTCGCGCCGTGCCACACGATGTTCCAGTTCTACGTCGCCGACGGACGGCTCTCGTGCCAGCTCTACCAGCGCTCGGCCGACATGTTTCTCGGGGTGCCGTTCAACATCGCGTCCTACGCCCTGCTGACCCACATGGTGGCGCAGCAGACAGGCCTCGAGGTCGGGGACTTCGTGTGGACCGGCGGCGACTGCCACATCTACGACAACCACGTCGATCAGGTGCGTGAGCAGCTCTCGCGGGAGCCGTACCCGTACGCGACGCTCTCGCTGCGCAAGGCGCCGTCGATCAACGAGTACGCGTTCGAGGACGTCGAGGTCCTCGGGTACCAGCACCACCCGACGATCGCCGCCCCGATCGCGGTCTGACGGGTAGCGCGATGAGCCTCGCACTCGTGTGGGCGCAGACGCGCGACGGCGTCATCGGCCGCGACGGCGCTCTCCCGTGGATCGTCCCGGAGGACCTGGCGCACTTCCGCGCACTGACGTCCGGTCACCCCGTCGTCATGGGACGCACGACGTGGGAGTCGCTCCCGCCGCGCTTCCGACCTCTGCCGGGTCGCGAGAACATCGTGCTGTCTCGCACGCCGCGGTATGTCGCAGACGGCGCCCGCGTCGTGACGACGATGGCCGCCGCGCTCGAGCTCGTGGCGGGGCGCGAGGCCTGGGTGATCGGCGGCGGCGCCGTCTATGAGGCCGCCATCGGGCACGCCGACCGGCTCGAGGTCACCGAGATCGACGACATGGTCGCGGGGGACACCTACGCACCCGTCATCGACGCCGGCTGGACGCTGGCCGCGCGCGAACCCGCAGCAGGCTGGCACACGTCAGCCACGAGCGGCGTGCGCTACCGGTTCTGCTCGTACCGGCGCGACAGGCCGGAGCCGGCCGCACGGTAGCTCGCCGCGCGCCGGGCAACCCGCCGTCGCGCAACCCGCCGTCGCACCCCGGCGTCGAGCCGCAGCAAGTTCGGACTGGCGACCGCGAGGAACGTGAGGTGCTCGCGGCGGTGCGGGTGGCGACGTGTCGGCGCGGCCTGGACCCCGCTCATCCGCGCCTGCCGGCGAGGATCGAGCGCAGGGGTCCGACGCGGTCGGTCATGACGGCGTCCACGCCCAGGTCGAGGACGAGGTTGAGCTCGGCGCCAGTGTTGGGCGTCCAGCAGCAGGTCCGGATGCCGAACGCTGCCATCGCGTCGATCGTCGCGGGCGCAAGGAGGCGGTAGTACGGGTTGTAGTGCTGCGGTCGAAGCTGGGCGAGCAGACGCACGTCCGGCAGCTGCAGGCCCGCATCGTTGAAGTAGATCGTCGCGCCCGGGGCGGCCGCGCGGACCTCGAGGAGCCCCTCGGTCGATCCGCAGAACGCCGTGCCGTCAGCATGGGCGCTCCGCACGACGCGGAGCGCGGGTTGCGCCGCGATCGGGTGCTTCTGGTCGAGCACGAGCGGCACACCGGCGTCGGTCGCAATCTCGAGGAGCTCCGCGAGGCGAGGGACGCGCAGGTCGCCGTCGCCCAGCAAGGCGATCTCCGGCCAGGTCAGGGCTGCGACGGGACGGGGATCGTCCCACAGCCGTGCGAACGTGTCGTCGTGCACGACGACGACGGTGCCGTCGGCCGCCAGCTGGACGTCGACCTCGATCGCGTCAGCCCCCTGCTCGATCGCCGCGACCACGGCCGCCACAGTGTTTTCTCGGTGGGCGACTGGGTCGCCACGGTGGGCGATGGCGAGCGCGTGGACGGCTGCGAGCACGAAGCGGCCTTTGGATCACGTGGGCTGAGCGGACCAGATGCGTCTGCCAGAGCCGATCTCACACCCCTCAGGCCGGCCCGCCGCACGCCGGAGCGCCGATTCGCCAGGAGTTCACGAGGTGCTCGATGCGTCGCTCCCGGTTCGCCGCCCGACCCGACCCGCCAGCCACCTCCCGGAGACGTCGCCTCTAGCTCAGCGCACCCGCGCGTCCTCCCGGCCGAGTGCGCCCTCGCTCGCGCCGGGACGGTAGTTTGAGCCCATGCCTCGCGCCACCTCGCCCGCACGCCCCTTCGGTGCCGTGCTCACCGCGATGGTCACCCCGATGACCGCCCACGGCGAGGTCGACCTCGACTCGGCCGTGCGGCTCG
>JAYTSH010000399.1:0-23635 GCA_043745755.1 Cellulomonas sp.
CTCTCGTTCCCGATGGCGGCGGGGCTCCTGTTCCTCACAACCGGCATCGCAGGCTCGCTCGAACGCGTGCTGTACCAGCCCGCATGAAGGCGTGACGAGGCCTTTGGTGGCCTGACCTCCGCGTATGAGAGACACATGTGAGTCCGCTCTTGCCCGAATTCGGCTTAGGCCATTCGGGTGATAGGGTCTCATCCTCAACGCGCCGTACGTCCGCCTGGCGCACCGGCCCATCACGGTCGGTCCGACAACGACCGGGAGTTCGTTGTGACTACATCAGGACCCATCCGTCCGCGCTCGAGGCGAGCGGCTCCATCGGCGCCACAGATGCCGCGCCTGCGTCACGTCGCAATCGGGACAACTCTCGTGGTGGCGCTTCTGGCAACGTCCGCGGGCGCCCAAGCGACCAACGGCAACCAGGACGTACCGAGCCGGGCCATCTCGGCCGCGGCCGCACACAAGGTGTGGGCCGCGAACACGCGTGAAGCGAGCCGCGAGATGCCGCGTCCGAACTGGCACCAGCAACGGCGCGGATGGTTCTCCACGCTTCCGATACCATCGCCGGGCGCGACGCCGTCGGCCACAACGACGCCGTCGGCCACAACGACGCCGACCATGGCGGCGAGCGCATCGCCCGCGCCGTCCGCCTCCGGCAGCCCAGCGGGCGTTCCCACGAAACCGACAGTCTCACCGGCGCCGAGCACCCCCTCAGGCCCAGGGGCGAGCTCGCCGGCCAGCGCGAGCTCATCTCCTGCGCCAATCGGGCCTCCCGCCCCCATCGGGGCCAGCTCCGGGGTGACGGGCTGCGCGCTCCACCCGAACTCATGCGGCTATCCCGATGCGTCCAACACGGGTGTGCCAGCAGGTGTGAGCCTCAGGAACGTGCCCGGCGAGCTGACGTCCGGGCCGGGTTGGACGTGGGACCCGAGTGGCTACATCGCCGTCACCGGAAACGGGGCAGTGGTAGACGGAATCGTCACAACGGCGTCAATTGACGTCAGCGGCGCCAGCGGCGTCGTCATCAAGAACTCGCGGATCACAGTCACGGGCGAGGGCTGGGGAGTTGCCCTGCGTCACGCGTCAAACGTGACGATCCAGGACAGCGAGATATCCGGTCCGAGCGCGACGGGCGCGACACGCCTTATGGTTGGCGTCAAGGACATCTACGGCGACTCCGTCGGAACGAAGGTCCTGCGCGACGACATCTTCAACACTTCTACCGGGATTCAGATCGACCAGGGGCTGATTGAGGCGAACTACATCCACTCCCTCGGGATGACTGGCGGAGACCACGTCAACGGCACAACGAGCAACGGCGGCAGCGTCCAGCTGACCATCCGAGGCAACACGATCTTTAACTCGTACGACCAGACGGACGCGATCAGCCTGTTCCAGGACTTCGGACCACAGGCGAACCGGCTGATCGAGAAGAATCTGATCGCCGGTGGTGGATATACTATCTACGCGGGCGCTAATCCAGGCATGGCCTCGACCGCGACGAATATCATCGTGCGGAACAACCGGGTGTCGAGGATGTACTACCCAGACGGCGGCTATTACGGCCCTGCGACCGCCTATACAAGCGGCGGGGGCAACGTCTGGTCCGGCAATGTCTGGGACGAGGATGGCTCCCTGATTGGCGCCCCCTGACGATCGCTGTCGCCATAAGGGAGGGGCGTCAGCGGGGGATGGTCGACGTGCAGCCCAGCTCAGCGGGCCGCGCGGACGGACGGACGAGCGCTCGGACGGACGCCCATGAGTTGACGTGACCTCGTGCGATCCAACTGACTTCGCTTGCGATCGTGAGCCCGTAGTACACGGCACTCGCAATCGAGCCATGGCGACGCGCATACAGGCGGACGCGGTTGACGATCTGCATTACGTGCGTCAAGTCAGTTTGCCCTGAACCGCCACCGGCGTGGAAGGCCTCGGCCCCGGGCACGTACCACGTCGACCAACCCGCGTCCGCAGCCCGCAAGCAGAAGTCGGTCTCCTCCGAGTATAGGAAATACGACTCGTCCCATCCGTCGAGGGCTTCGTGGCACGCCCTGTCGACGAGAAGCACCGCACCCAGGGCCCATGCGGCCGGGTGCTCGTATCCGTACGCCGCAAGGTCTGTCACGTACTCGCTGACGGCTGGCCAGCCGGTGAACCCGAGACCGCTGGCTCGGCCAAGAGTCGGCGTCCGCCGCAACGAGCGGTAGAGGCGCCCCTCCGCATCGACGACTCGCGGGGCGACGACTCCGGCGCCCGTGCGGCGCAGCGCGGCGAGCATCGCCTCAGCCGCACCAGGGCTAAGGCGGGCATCGGGGTTGAGCACGAGAATCGCCGCCGCGTCCGGCACTGCGGCGGCACCCGCGTTGATACCGGCAGCGTAGCCAAGGTTCGCTCGCCGCAAGACCAGGCAGTCGCCGCGGGCCTCGACAATATCGGCCGTACCGTCAGTGGACGCGTTGTCGACAACCACGACCTCCGCCCGCGCAGTACCCAGGCTCGCTGGAAGGCTGTCCAACAGCCCACCGATCACGTCAGCGCTGTTGTACGCAACGACGACGACAACGATCTCGCAGGGCACGGACCACATCCTAAGGGTGATATACAGGAACTTCTCGTCACAAACCGGTCGTCACCCGGTACGGTGAGAGTATGTCGCGGATCCTGCTCATCGCTCCAACATGCGACGGAACGGACGTAGGAGAGGCCTGGGTCGCGTTCCAATGGGCGTCGCGGCTGGCAGTGCGGCACGAGGTCACACTGCTGACCTACCACAAGCGCGGGCGCCCGACCGCTGCCTCACAGTTGCCCGGGGTCCGCGTCATCGAATGGACGGAACCCCCTCTGGTGGGTCGCGCTGAACGCCTCAACAGCCTGCTCAAGCCCGGGTATTTTGTGTTTGCGGCCCGCGCGCGCCATTGGATCCGCCGGGCGCTGGCTGCGGGCGAGACCTTCGACGTCGCTCACCAGCCGGTTCCGGTCGCGATGCGCTACCCGTCGCCAGCGACCGGGCTCGGCATCCCGCTCGTCATCGGCCCGGTCGGCGGCGGCCTGCCCGACCCGCCCGGATTCGGCGAAGCCGGAGACACGTCGCCGTGGTATGTGCGCCTCCGGGCGTTTGACCGCTGGCGGCTGCGACATGACCCTCTGCTGCGTCAGACATACCGGACTGCGGAGTGCGTCCTGGGGATAGCGCCCTACGTTGCCGACCGTCTGCGCGACGTCCCGGGGCGCGCCTTCGAGGTCTTGAGCGACACCGGGCTTCAGGAGCTACCGCCGACAACTGTGCATGAGCGCGACCCACATCCGCTGCGATTGCTGCATGTCGGTCGGCTCGTGAGGACAAAGGGCGCTCGCGACACAATCCGGGCACTGGGATATATCCCACGCGCCGACGTCCACCTCGACGTCATCGGCGATGGACCCGACCGGCCAGCTTGCGAGGCCCTTGCGCGCGAACTTGACCTCACAGGTCGGATCACGTTTCACGGGAGTCTTGCGCGGGCGACAGTCGACGACTTCTACCGCGCGGCCGACATCTTCGTCTTCCCGAGCTACCGCGAACCTGGCGGTAGTGTCGTGTTCGAGGCCATGGGGCTCGGCCTCCCGCTGATCGTGGCGGACCGCGGCGGTCCGGCGAGCTCGGTCGACGAGTCATGCGCCATCCGTATCCCGGTGACTAATCCCGACGCACTCGCCCGTGACGTCGCCACGGCGATCGACATGCTCATCTCCGAGCCCGAAGTGCGTTTGGAGATGGGCAGACAGTCACGTAAGCGCGTCGCCGAAGTCGGGCTGTGGGAGTCGAAGATTGATCGCGTCGAGGGTGTCTACGCCCGCGCCATCGCGACAGCACGTGCCGATTTCGGCAACAGCTTGCCGGCGGCGGAGCATGGCTGACCCGACGCGCAGACGCGGACCGAGCGCGGGTGTCGTCGTGCCAGCGCACGACGAGGCCGCGACGATCGCTCGGCTCCTCACGGCGCTGGCGTCCGACCCAGAGAACCCGCTCGAAGTCGTCGTCGTGTGCAACGGATGCACAGATGCAACAGCAGCGGTCGCGCGGAGGTCCGCGCCGGGTGCCACCATTCTGGAGATATCAGAGCCGTCGAAGAGGACTGCGCTCGATCGGGGCGACGAGGTTGCCGCGACCTACCCGCGGGTCTACATCGATGCCGACGTCGAGATCACTGCCGCATCGGTCGCTGCCCTCGTAGCGGCGCTCGCCGACCCGGCGATCCACGCCGTGGGTCCGCGTCGACGCATCCCCCGCGGAGGCGTCGCCTGGACCGTCCGCTGGTACTACGACATCTGGGAGATGCTTCCCCAGGTTCGGGACGGGTTGTTCGGACGAGGGGTCATCGCGGTCGACGAGATCGGCCACGCTCGCGTGCGCGCTCTCCCGCATATGCTTTCGGACGACCTGGTGGTCTCCGAGGCGTTCGCAGCCGAAGAGCGAGCAGTCGTCACTGACGCCACCGTCGTCGTGTACCCGCCGCGCACCTTCAGCGATCTGCTGCGCCGTCGGGTCCGGGTGGCGACGGGCAATGTGCAGGCAGATAGTGCCGGGCTTCGTGGTCGGAGCGCCGCGACCACGCCTGCGATGCTCGCTCGACTTGCTGTGCGGCACCCGAGAGTGGCGCCCAAGGTCGCCGTATTCGTGGGAGTCGCGATCCTCGCCCGCGTGCAGGCTAGCCGCGCCTTCCGGTCGGGAGACTTCCTCACATGGCAGCGGGACGAGAGCAGCCGAGGGCCGGTTGCGCCGTGAGCCCGCGCCGCGTCCTCGTGTACTGCGCCGGGGTTGGCTGGGACGACGTCCAGGGCACTGACAAGCACCTTGCGCTGCAGCTGGCCCGCCGGATACCCGTCCTGTGGGTCGACCCGCCGCTCTCTGTGGTGACGCCGCTCCGCAGCCGGGTCCTGCGCAGAACGCTCGCTACCCCGCGGTTGCATAAGGTCGCACCGGGCGTGGTACGGCTCGTGACGCTGGCGCCGCCGTACCCCGGCCGCCGCGGCGTTGCCACGTTGACCGCCACTGTGGCACGTCGTGCCATCCGACGCGCCGTGCGCTACCTTGGCCTGCCGGTCGCCGCCATGCTCGCGTCATGCCCGGACCCCCGGTTCGACGCACTTCCGGAGGCGCGCCACATCTACTTCGCGACCGACGACTTCGTCGCCGGCGCCGAGCTCATGGGCGTGTCGCGCAACCACTTGCTCGCAGCGGAGCGACGGCAGGTCGATGAGGCCGACGTTCTCATAGCGATTACGCCAGAGATCCTCGATCGTTGGGGCACCGACGAACGCCCGAGACTGACCCTCCCCAACGGCTGCGACCCAGACGCATATGCGTCGGTCGACGACGCCGATCTCCCGGCCGATGTCATCCTCGACGGACCGATCGCCGGCGTCGTCGGCCAGATCTCAGCCCGACTCGACCTCGACCTGCTCGAGGCCGTTTCCGAGGCGGGCATCTCGCTCCTGCTCGTCGGCCCGCTCCAGCAGGGTTTCGCTCCCGCTCGGGTCGACGCGCTCCTGGCGCGGAACAATGTGCAGTGGGTGGGCCCGAAACCGTTCGCCACGCTGCCCTCATACCTGCGGGTCATCGACGTCGGGCTGACGCCGTACGGAGACACGGCGTTCAATCGCGCCAGCTTCCCACTCAAGACGCTCGAGTATCTTGCGGCTGGCCGCGGCGCGGTCTCGACGCCACTGCCAGCAGTGGAGCGGCTGGCGAGCCCATGGATCAGCATCGCCAGTGGACCCGAGGAGTTCGTCGCGGCGACTTCGGCGCTGCTGAACGGTGGTCGCTCGGTCGAAGTCATCGCGGGCCGGCGAGCATTCGCACGTGAGCACAGCTGGGCGACACGTGCCGACCAGCTCCTGCGGGCTGCTCTCGGCGACATGACCGACGGGATGACACCCGAGATCACACCGGCCGAGAGTTGAAGTCGTCGGTCGGCGCGTTGCCGCCCCGACGCGCAGCCATCCGGTCGACCTTGTACCGAAGCAGTCCCGCAGCCGAGACGAGCCCGTCCGCTACGCGCCGCACCATTGGTGGGCGGTCCCACATTGCACGCCGGTAGATCTCCACCTGGACGTCCGCAGCGTGGTCCAGGCTGAACCTGCTCTCAACGAGCTCCCGACCGAACGACCCAAGTTCAGCGCGCCGGTCGACGTCGTTGAGCAGCGGCGAGACTTGAGCAAGGAATCGGTCTTCGGCGGCCACAGGGTCCATTCCCGGGCCGATGCCGTACCAGCCATTTTCGAGGAATTGGCCGACCGTAGCCGGCGTTAGAAGCTCAAAAAACCCGTGCTCTCCCTGCACAACGAGCGGTTTGGCGAACGCGAGCGCCCGTAGTGCTGATCCGCCCATCCCCAGCAGGACGTCGCCTGCGTCGTAGGCTCCCCGCGGGTCAGCCAAGGCACCCGTGAGCAGGACGGCTTCACAGCCTGCCACAGTGTTGGCCCGATCGGCAGCAGCCTCGACCTCGAGTCGCGCGGGCCCGTCACCGACGACAATGAAGCGAACGCGCCGGGTCATAGCCAGACGCCCAGTCGCGCGAATCGCAGTCAGCAGCCCTTCGAGCTTGAGCTCGCGCGCGAGCCTCGACACGACGACGACCGTCGGTATGCATGGGTCAAGACCGTGGATTGCCCGGAATTCCGCCGCGTACTGGCCGGGTTGGTTGGCGTGCATGTCGACTGGTGGCTCGATGACATAAGTGCGACCGCTCCTGCCAGGCCTCACTGACTCCCGAATGTGACGGGTACCCACCACGAGCGCCATCGAAGACGGCAGGAACGGCGCGACTGCCATGGACATCACGGTGACAACAGGGGCCGCCGTCCCCCGCAGCGCGGTTGACGCATAAGCTTCGAGTGCTGGAGGCCACTCGTAGCCGTGCACGATGTCCGCGTGCGTCGCACGCACCAGCCGACCGAGCTCACGGGCAATGAAGGGCGAGGGTCTCGGACCAACTGCGGCGGCCTTGACGTATCGGAGCCCAAGTTCCCGGACCCGCGCGACGAGCGCGCCGTCCTCTGCGTAGACCCATACCTCGTGACCACGGTCACGGACGGCAGCAGCCAGATCAATGGCATTGAGCTGGCTGCCGCCCAGTTCCATCGAGTGCGGGTACACGACGACTCGCAGGGGGCGAAGCATGGTCATCCGTCGACCCTGCGCGCGGCCGCCCTCAGGGCGTGCAGGTCGCCGCGCGACAGCATGAGCAGACCGAGGACGGTCAGCACGCCGAGCGCAAGTACCACACCCAGGAACTCCATCTCGGTTTGCTGCACACGACCGAGCATGACGACAGCTGCCGCGAGCGCTGCCGCTCCGATCATGGGGACGGCAAGCCGGCGAAGAACGGCGGGCGCGCCAACGCCCTCGCGAGACAGGAGCCGCAAGTACGCCGGCAATACTAGAAGCACCCCAACAAGGGCCTCAGCTCCAGCAGCGCCGGCAATTCCCGCGCGCTGAGCGCCGACGAGGACCGCAAATCCACTCGCCACAAACCATCCGGCCTGCACGGCGAGCAGTGAGCGCGATCGACTTAGCACGACTAGGTAGTCGTAGACCAGCTCGACCAAAATCCGAACGAACGCGAGCAACGCTAGCCAGCGCAGCGCATCGGCCGCCGGAAGCCACTGCTCCCCGTAGACGAACCTGACAACTTGCGGGGCACCCGCTGCAACGGCCAGACACACCGGCAGCGCCACAGCACCGAGGGGCTGCAGCACCCGAGCGAACGTTGCCCGCATCTGCTCGGGGTGGCCCTGCAGCCGGGCGAAGACCGCCGGAGCCACCGAGCGCAGTGGTTGTGAGAAGAGCGTCACCGGCCAGCTCGACAGGTTGAAGGCGAGCACGTAATAGCCGAGTGCCACGGCTCCGAGCACCCGGCCCACGACGATCTGGTCAATGTATCCGGCCGCAAACACAACGATGCTCGCCCCTGCCAACGGAAGACCAAACGCCAGCAGCGGGCGTAACTGATTGCGGTCGAGCCCAAATCGGAACGGCTCCGGCGACCACCAGATGAAGAGCACGGCCGACACAAGAGACCCAGTGACACGCCCGAGCACGAGCCCGAGGGCGCCGAACCCTGCGAGAGCGAGCCCGACGGACACGAGTGCCCCAACCCACACATTGACCTGGTCGACGGCCATGCGCCTGTCCTGGCGGAACTCGCGCTGGAGCAGTGCAGCCGGTGTCGCAACGACGCCGTTGATCACGACACAGGTGCCAAGGATTCGCACTAGCGAAGTCGCACTGGGGTCACCCATCGCTGTCGCGAACGCAGGAGCACCTACGTAGACAGCGCCAGCCACGATCAGGCTGACAGCGACCGAGATCGTTGTGACTGTTGGAGCGATCGCACGGGGGCTACCCGGCCATCGGACGATCGCGAGGCTCACACCCAACTCATTGAAACTCAGGACAGCGACGAGCGCGACATACGCAATTGCGTACGTGCCGAACGCCTCGGGACCGAGCAGGCGCGCAAGGACGACGCCGATGGCAATCGTGCCGAGCCGACCCACCGCCGTGTTGGCGAAGCTCCATGCGAGGGCGCGCGAAACGCGCGCGGCCGGGAGGCGCTCCGTCCGCTCGGGCGCCTTGGTCTTCATCCCACGGCCCCAGCCAACGCCGCGACGACCCGCACCTGCTGTTCACGCGTCAGGTGCGGGAACATCGGGAGCGACAGGATGCGCCCGGCAGCGGCCTCCGCCACCGGGAACGCCCCGATGCCCAAGCCGAGATGCGCGTACGCGCCCGTGAGGTGCACCGGCGTCGGGTAATGGATGCCCGCTCCGATGCCGGCGTCGTTGAGCCCCTGCAGCACGCGGTCGCGATCCTCGACCTGCACGACGTACAAGTGCCACACGTCCTCGTTGCCCTCGGCGGACACAGGAACTCGCACCCCGTCGACGCCCGCGAGCAGCCGACCGTAGTACGCCGCGGCCGCACGGCGCCGGTCGTTCCAGCCCGCGAGGCGCTTGAGCTTCGCCTCGAGGACGACGGCTTGCACCGTGTCCAGGCGAGAGTTCATGCCGATGAGCTCGTGATCGTACTTGTGCGCGCTGCCGTGCGCCGCGAGCACCCGGACCGTCCGCGCCACGTCGGCGTCGTTCGTCGTGACCGCACCGGCGTCCCCGGCCGCACCGAGGTTCTTGCCCGGGTAGAAGCTCGTGCCGGCCGCGAGGCCGAAGCTCCCGGCGAACTGGCCGTTGCGCCGCGCACCCTGCGACTGCGCGGCGTCCTCGACCAGCGGCACACCGGCGTCGGCCGCGAGCTTGAGTAGGAGCTCGACCTGCGCGACCTGGCCGAACAGGTGGACCGGCACGATCGCGTGCGTCCGCGGGGTGATCGCAGCGCGCACCGCCTCCGGGTCGATGAGGAGCTGCACGGGGTCGACGTCGACGAGCACGGGAACCGCGCCGATGCGCGACACCGCCTCGGCCGTGGCGATGAACGTGTTCGTCGGGAGGATGACCTCACCGCCGGCCGTGACACCGACGGCCCGCAGCGCGAGCTCAAGGGCATCCGTGCCGTTGGCGACGCCGACGACGTGCGCGACATCCATCGCGGCCGCGTACGCTGCCTCGAACCGACCGACTGCGGGGCCGCCGACGAATGCCGTCTTCGCGAACACCTCGTCCAGCCCCGCACGGACCTCGACATCGATCTCGGCCTGCTGAGCACCCAGGTCGACCAACGGGATCCTCATGATGTCGCCTTCCTGTCGTCATGGTCCGCGGCCCGTTGCTCGGCTCGCGGCGTCGCGGTATCGGGTTCTGTCTCGGCGTCGCGCGGCGCGCGGTGACGTCCCGCCCCGGCAGCATCCGCTAGCCTGCGCCCCGGCACGCCCACCCAGGTCTCGTCGTCGGGCAGGTCCGTCAGCAGCACCGCGCCCATGCCGAGCGTCGCGCCCGCTCCGACCCGCACCCGCTCCCGCACGCTTGCGTTCATCCCGAGGTACGCGCCGGTCCCGACCGTGACGGAGCCACCGAGCGCCACGCCCGCGCACACCGTCGCGTAGTCCTCGAGGGTGTCGTCGTGCGTGAGCGTTGCGTTAGGCATGACGACGACGTGGTCGCCGATGCTGACCGCCGTGGTCAGCACGACGCCGGCGAGGAGGATCGTCCCCGCGCCCACGCGCGACCCGTCGGGCACCTCGACGCCCGGGTGCACCACTGTCACGAACCGCTCCCGACTGATGCCGACGTCGGCGAGGCGCTTGACGATCGTTTCCCGCGCACTCCCCCGGCCGGCGCAGACGAGCAGGGCCGCGAACGGTCGCGTCGCCGCGACCTCGACCCCGCCGAGCACGCGCACGCCGTCGACCTCGGTCCCGTGCAGCTCCGGGGAGTCGTCGAGGAAGCCAACCACGTCGTACAACCCGTGTGCGCGCACGAGCGCGAGCACCTCGCGCGCCAGTCCGCTCGCCGCGACGAGCAGGAGGTCCCCCCCAGACATCGCTCTACCCGCCCACGGCGGCGGTGCGCAGCGCGTCGACCACGCGCGCCTGGTCCGACTCGGAGAGCTGGTGGAACACCGGCAGGATGAACGTCGTGTCAGTGAGGTGCTCGGTCACGGGCAGCGGTCCGTGCGGGGTGCCTGCGTAGGCCGGCTGGCGGTGGGCCGCCATGATGCCGCGGCGCGCGGAGATGTCGGCGGTCGCGAGATGCGCGAGCAGACCCTCTCGGTCGAGCGGGAACTCTGGGAGCACCTCGACCCAGTACGACTGGAAGTTGCACGTCCCCCAGGCGGGGTCCTCGACCGGACGCAGGCCCGGGATGTCGGCGATCTGCTTGCTGTACGTCGCGGCGATCTCCCGGCGGCGCAGCAAGACCTCGGGCAGCTTGCCGAGCTGCACGATCCCGACGGCGGCCTGCAGGTCGGTCATCCGGTAGTTGTAGCCGACCTCGAGGTACTCCTCCGCAGGAGCGAGGACGCTCGCATGCCGCGCGGCGGCCGACACGCTCATCGCGTGCTCACGCAGGCGACGCGCACGGTCGGCCCAGTCCTCGCGGGCGGTCGTGATCATGCCGCCCTCGCCGGTCGTCACGATCTTGCGAGGGTGGAACGACCAGGCCGCGATGTCCGCGCCCGCGCCCACCGGACGGCCCTTGTAGGTCGAGCCGGCACCGCACGCCGCGTCCTCGACCACAACGATGCCGCGCGGGTCGGTCACCCCGCGGATCGCGTCGAGGTCGACGGGCACGCCGCCCTGGTCGACGACGATGACCGCGCGTGTGCGCTCGGTCAACGCGGCGGCGACCGTCTGGGCGGTGAGGTTCCCCGTGACGCGGTCGACGTCGGCGAACACCGGCCGCGCCCCGACGTATACGGCGGCGTTGGCGGTCGCGATGAACGAGAACGACGGCACGACGACCTCGTCACCCGCACCGACGCCCGCGACGACGAGAGCGAGGTGCAGCGCCGTCGTGCACGAGGACGTCGCGACCGCGAACCCGGCCTGCTGGACCCGGGCGAACTCCGTCTCGAAAGCCGCGACACGAGGCCCTTGCGCGACCCAGCCGGACGAGATGACCTCGCTGACGGCGGCGATCTCCTCTGCGCCGAGCCACGGCTGCATGACGTTGATGCGACTCATGCCGGCACACCCTGCTGGAGGACGGGGGCGGGCGCAACCGACCGACCGGCAGCGATCTCCGAGCGCAGGGGCCGCCACCATGCGACGAGGGCGCGCAGCCCGTCCTCGAGACCGACCTGGGCCTCGAAGCCGAGATCACGCCGGGCCGCGGAGATGTCCGCGAGTCGTCGCGTGACGCCGTTGACCGCACGATCCGGGCCGTGCTCGACGGCGAGGTCGGAGTCCATCGCGCGCAGCACCGCCTGGGCGAGCTCGAGCAGGCTCGTCTCGGTGCCGCTCGCGATGTTGTAGACCCCTTCGACGACGTCCGAGGTCGCCGCGAGCACGTTCGCGCGCGCGATGTCGCTGGTCACGACGAAGTCCATGGTCTGGAGCCCGTCGCCGAAGATCAGCGGGGGCAGGCCGTCCGCGATGCGTTCCATCCACCGCACGAGCACCTCGGTGTACAGGCCGTGCACGTCCATGCGCGGGCCGTACACGTTGAAGTAGCGAAGCAGGACGTAGTCGAGCCCGTACATCGCACGGAAGCTGCGCACCATGCCCTCGTTGAACGACTTGGCCGCTCCGTAGAACGTGTCGTTGTTGTGGTGGTGATGACGCTCGCCGGTCGGGAACTCCTCCGCGAGCCCGTACACCGAGGCGCTCGACGCCGCGATGACCTTGTCGACCTTGTGCTCGACGGCGGCCTCGAGCACGGTGAACGTCCCGTCGACGAGGACCTCGAGCGCGAGCCTGGGCTCCTCGGCGCACTGCGTGATCCGGATCGCCGCCTCGTGGAAGACGATGTCGCGGCCGCGCGTCACGTCGTGGACGAGGTCGCGGTCGCGGAGGTCACCCACGACGAGCTCGACCCGACCGGTCGCGAGCGCATCGGCGAGGTTCTCCCGGCGTCCGCGGACCAGGTTGTCGAGCACGACGACGTTCCCCGCACCCGCCGCAAGCACCTGGTCGACGATCGTCGAGCCGATCGTTCCGGCGCCCCCGGTGACGAGGATGTCCGCTCCTTGCAGCGTGCTCACGCGACGGGCTCCAGCTCGGGGGCGACCGGTGCACCGACGCTCATCAGACGACCGCCGTCGGCCAGGCTCCGGGACGCCGACTCGAGCACGTCGAGCACCCGCAGGCCCGCGTGACCGTCGGTGCGCGGCGCCCGACCCTCCCGGATCGAGGCGGCGAACTCGGCGACCATCGCGCCGAGCGCCTCCTTCTCAGGCAGGGCCGGGGCCCAGGCGTCACCCAGGCGGTAGGAGATGTTTGCCGTCGTGCGGTCCGGCAGAGGCTGCCCGAGGACCACCCCGCGGTCGTAGACGGTGAGTCGCTGCTGCGGCGAGAGGTCGTCCCAGACGAGCGTGCGCTTGCTGCCGCCGACGACCATCTGGCGGATCTTCGTCGGGCTCAGCCAGTTGACGTGCACGTGCGCGATCGCGCCGCCCGCGAGCGGGAGCGTCAGGTACCCGACGCACGACTGTCCCGCGCCGATCGGGTCGGCACCTTGCGCGGCCACGCCCAGCGGCACGAGACCGCCCGGCAGGATGAAGTCGAAGATCGACAGGTCGTGGGGCGCGAGGTCCCAGAAGACGTCGACGTCCGGCTGCACGATGCCGAGGTTGATGCGCACCGAGTCGACGAAGAGGATCTCGCCGAGCGAACCGTCAGCGATCAGGTCGCGGATCGCGAGGACCTGGGGCGTGTAGCAGAACGTGTGGTCGACCATGAGGACCCGGTCGGCCTCGGCCGCGCGCGCGACCATCGCCCGGGCACCTGTTCCATGGTCCGCGATCGGCTTCTCGACGAGAACGTGCTTGCCGGCGTCGAGGGCAGCGAGCGTGAGTGCGGCGTGCGTCCGCGCCGGCGTCGCGATCGCGACCGCATCGATGTCGTCACGCGCGAGCAGGTCGACCGTCGAGGTGACGACCTCGACGGTGCTACGTGCGCCGACGACCTTGCGCGCCCGGGCCTCGTCCAGGTCGCACACCGCGACCAGGTCCCAGTCGGGGCCCGTGCGGAAGTTCCGAGCGAGGTTCGGTCCCCAGTACCCCGCGCCGATCACTGCGACGCGCAACTGTTCAGTCATCGTCGTTCCCCCGTTCAGGACCTTCAGTCTGTCGAAGGAGATCGCCCCAAGTCACCCACAATCCGACATCTTCACCCGGTCGCCTCGGGCAGGTCGCTCGGATGCCGCTCAACCGGCCGGGACGAACACCAGGTCGACGCCGTACCCCGCGCTCGACGTCGCGGCCGGGAACCCGGTCCCGTACACGTAGGCTCCGCCGGTGGCGAGCGTCGCGAGCGGGGTCCGGGTACGCACGTCCGTCAGCTCACCCGGCGTCACCGCGTAGCCACCCGTCGTCGAGTAGTACGCCGCGGTGTACGTCGCGCCCGGCGTCAGGGCGACTGGCGCGGCCAGCGGAACCGTCTGCCAGCCCGAGGCGGACTCGGAGTTCGAGGGCGCGGAGGCCACGAGCGTGCCGGCGCCATCCCACAGGTTGACGGTGTGGACGCCGCTGTTCGCCGCGCCCTTGTAGAACCGGATCGCGGTCACGGACCCTGCCACGCTCGCGGTGAACCGCGTACCGACCTGCACCGCCGCGGGATCGTTCCAGCTCGGGTAGGTGGGGATCTCGGAGTCGGCCCACAGCGTCACGGCCGTCGGTGCCACGGCAGCGGTCGTGAAGCTCCACGCACCGCCGCCCAGCGCCGTGCCGCCGAGCGTCGTTGCCGCCGCGATCACCGAGCCCGCAGGCATCGCGGCGCTGGGCGTGAACGTCACCTTCAAGCTGGTGGTGTCGAACGCGCTCGTTCCCGTGATGGCTCCGGCGGGGCCGGTCAGCGTCAGGACCGGCGTGCCCGATGCCGGCAGCTTCGAGAGCGTGGCAGACACGGTCGAGCTCGTCGAGATGCCCGTCGCACCATTCGGCGGTGCGACCGAGGAGACGACCGGCAGGCTCGGCGCCGCGAGGTTGAAGACGACGTCGACGAAGTAGTTCGTGGACTGCCACGTCGAGGTCGGGAACCCTCCGCCGTACCTGTACCGGCCGTTGCCGACCGCAGACACGGTCAGCGGTCCGACCACGCGGTCGGCCGTGAAGTACGCCGACGTGGCGGCATACCCACCTGAGGGTGCGAGGTAGGAGATCACGTAGGTCGTGCCGGGCGTGACCTCGTAGGGCGAGGCGAACGTGGCCGTCTGCCAGCCCGACGCGCTCTCGCCTGTGAAAGTCACGGTCCGCAGCTGCGTGCCGGTCGAGCTCCAGAGCGTGCCGGTGTGCGTGCCGACGTTCGCGGCGCCCTTGGAGAAGCGCACGCCGGTGATCACCCCGTTGGCCGTGGGGGTGAACGACACCCCGAGCTCGACGTTGGCCGTGTCACCCACGGACAGCGTCGCTGGGAGCTCGCTCCCGAAGATCGTGCACGGGCACCCGCCCGCCGAAGCCGTCGTGAAGGACCACGACTGCGGCGACATGACGGCGCCCTGGGTCGACACGATGCCGCTCACCGTCGCCGTGTAGGCGGTGGACAGTGCGAGCGCTGCGGCAGGATGGAAGGTCACCGTGCGCGCGTCGGACGACAGGCCAACGGTGCCGCTGACCGCCTGCGACCCCGCCGCGACGGAGATCGTGGCGCCGGTGCCGAGCGCGACATTGAAGGTCGCTGAGATGTCGCCTGTCGTCGAGGCACCCGGGCTACCCGGAGCGGGCACCTGGGCCGTGATCGCGAGCGGGACTGCGTCCTGCGTGAAGACGACGTCGACCATGTAGCTGGTCGACGATGACGAGCCCGGGAAACCGTTGGGGTACGAGTACGAGCCGCTGCTCGGCGCGGTGCGCAGCGGAGCGCGCTGCACACCGGTTCCCGAGAAGGCATTCACGGTCGCCGAGTACCGGCCGACGGTCGTGCGATAGGACGCGATGTACTCGGTGTCCTTGGCGATCGTCACCGGCGTCGCGAAGGTGACGGTCTGCCACCCCATGCTGCTCTCGGCCGTGAACGTCGCGGACGCGAGCAGTGTCCCGGTCGCGGACCACAGAGCACCGACGTGCGTGCCCGTGTTGCCCGCGCCCTTGTAGAACTTGACGGCGCTCACCTTTCCGGACGCGCTGCTCGCGAAGCGGATCCCGAGGGTCACCGCGGAGTAGTCGGCCACCTCGAGCACCGCCGGCACGGCCGAGTCGTCGTAGAAGGAGATCGTCGGGGCGCCCGAGGTCTGGTCCGGGGCGGCCGTCGTGAACGACCAGGTCGCGGAACCGATGATCGGCTTGCCGAGGCTGTCGAGGGCCGCGGCGGTCGCGGCGTAGGTCGTCGAGCTCGCGAGCGGTGCTGACGGCGTGAAGCTGATCGTGCGCGTCGTTGCGGCGTACGCGCTCGTGCCCGCGACCGCTGCTCCGGCGGCGGTCTTGAGAGTGAGCGACGCCGTTCCGGTCGCGGCGGGCTTGGAGAGCACCACGCTCACAGCGGTGCCTGTCGACACGCTCGTCGCACCCGCG
The DNA here is from genome assembly GCA_043745755.1 of Cellulomonas sp. GTDB lineage: Bacteria > Actinomycetota > Actinomycetes > Actinomycetales > Cellulomonadaceae > Cellulomonas_A. Next base: position 16,097 of record JAYTSH010000399.1, read on the forward strand.
ATCGGCAGCTGCCCGCTGATCGTCATCGGCGTCTGGTCGACCGTGGTGAACGCGAGGTCGACGTAGTAGCTCGACCGCTGGTAGCTCGAGCCGGGGAAGGTGCCGGCGGCGCCGTACACACCTGCAGGGGACACCCCGAACCCACCCGCGACGGCGAGCGGCGCGGACGCCAGACCGGCCGAGGCGAAGGCGTTCTGCTGGACGGCGTAGCCACCGCTCGGGGCGGTGTACGACACGACGTAGGTCGTACCCGCGACGAGCGGTACGGCGGCCGAGAACGTGGCCGACTGCCAGCCGGTCGCCGTCTCGCCGGTGAACGTCACCGTCGCGAGCCGTGCGCCTGACGCGCTCCAGAGCGATCCGGTGTGCGTCCCGGTGTTGGCGGTGCCCTTGAAGAAGCGCACTCCGGACGCATACCCGTCGAGGGTCGCGGAGAACCGCAGGCCGAGCTCGACCGCACCCGTGTCGTTCGCCGACCCGATCGCCGGGACCGCGGAGCCGTAGACGCTGCACGGGCATGCGACCGCGAGCGACACCGTCGCGGGAGTCGCGCCGATGTTCGCGCTGTCGTCGACCGCACGAACCTTCAACGGGACGGTGCCCTGACCGTGCTGCACGTAGGTGTACGTCCATGCCGTCGTCCCGGTCGCCGGGTGCCACGTCGAGCCGCCGTCGGTCGAGACCTCGACGCCCGCGACGCGGCCGCCGATGTCCGACGCCGTGCCGGTTGCCGTCACCGAGGTGCCGTTGGCGATCGCCGCGCCCGCAGCCGGGGACGTGATCGTCGCGGTCGGTGCGGTCGTGTCGGCCGACTTCGTCGCCACGACAAGACCGCTCATCAGGGTCGACGGCTGCGCGCTCATGTCAGCGAGCAGGTTCACGGTCGCCTGCTGCATGCGCGGATCGGCAGCGGCACCGCCGCCGTCGTGCGTCTGGTCGAGACCCCACGCCCACTGGATGCTGCCGGCCGAGAACACGAGCGCGCCCGATGCGGCGCGGTAGAGCGTCAGGTGGTGCGTCGTCGTACCTGGCAGGACGACGCTGCCGAAGTCCTGGAGGTACTGCGGGACGGCACCGACCGTCGTGGACAGGTTGACGATGCCAGGCGGACGCGCTCCGTTGTCTGGGGACTCGTCAGACTCGTAGCCGACCGTGTGCGCTGCGAGGGCGCTCGTCGTCCCGACCGCGAGCGAGGTGAGCGACGTGTTGCGCCACAACCGAAGCTTGCCCTCCTCGGCGGACACGGTGACGGGCAGGTCGGAGTTGTTGGACATGTAGAGGGTCCCGGAGAGCCCGTTCTCAGGCCTCCCCGCGCCTGCGGTCGTCGGCGCGAAGCGCGGGTCGCGCCACGTACCGGTCCATTCGGTCGAGGGGTCGATCTTCGCGTTCGACCAGGTCTCCTTGTACGACACGAGCGTGCGGTAGGGGGTTGCGGTACCGGATGCCGCGTTCTCGTAGCGCGTCTTCCAGTAGATCTCGTTACCGCTGAAGAAGGCGAGGTTGACGCCCGCGTCACGAGCGGCCTCGACGTTGGCACGCTGCCCGCCCGACCAGTACTCGTCGTGGCCGAGCGACATGAACACCTTGTGGTTCGTCAGCAACGACCCGAAGCGGTCCGTGTCAACTCCCGCCTGGTAGCTGACGTCGTAGCCGTTGCGCTCGAGGAAGCGCACCATCGCGTACTCGCTGCTGAAGTAGAAGTCACGCGAGGTTGCACCGTTTCGCGTCGCGAACGGCCGGTTGTAGCTGATCTTGTACGCGCGACCGTTGGCGGCACCCTGGTAGAAGTCCGAGCCGCCGTACGTGTTGTAGGCCTGCCACGTGGGGTCGGAGGTCTGGAAGACGACGTCGGAGTGGCTCGCGTCGTTGCGGACGATGAACGTGATGTGGCTCGAGTCGTCGAGGTCGGCGCGGTGCAACCGGGCGATGTAGACGCCCGACACAGCGGTAGCCGGCACGGCCCACGACGCCGAGATCCCCCAGCTCCCGCAGTCGTACAGCTCGGTCGTGAGGTCGGTGAGGCACTGCGGCTGCGCCTGCGGGAGCGTCGCGGTCACCGGGACGGACGTGATGAACCGCGCGCCCAGCCCGCCGTACCAGCCGGTCCGGTAGATGTCGATCGTGTACGCCTTGGCGTTGGTGTCGACCTTGAACCCGATGGTCGAACCCACGTTGACAGAGATGTCGGTCGCGAACCCCTGGATGGAGGCGTCACCTGCACCGGAGATGTCCCACACCGACGGGTCGGTGCCGGTCTTGGAGTTCTCGCACACGATCAGGTTGCCACCCACGGCGCACGGGTCTGCCGCGCTCGCGGGGCTGGCGAACCCCGCGACGAGCGAGGACACGGCCAGTGCCAGCGCTGCTCCGATCGCCACGGGACGACGGGACACGCGGCGCGCGATGATGCTCATGGCGATCACTCCGGACACAGGGGAAGGAATACTGCTGAAGGACTCGCCGAGTGCCCGCTCGACGCGCAAAGATCAACCCGGACGCCAGCCCGGTGCTGCGTCCCACCCGAGACGCGGAGGCCCGCATGTCCGACGCCACCCAGAGCGCAGCCCAGGTCGCCCCGACCGCCGACGTCGACCCGCGCGCGACGCTCGGACCCGGCACCCGCGTCTGGCACCTGGCCCAGGTGCGTGAGGACGCGGTCGTCGGCGCGGACTGCATCGTCGGACGCGGCGCATACCTCGGTCCGGGTGTCCAGGTCGGCAACCGGTGCAAGATCCAGAACTACGCGCTCGTGTACGAGCCGGCTGTGCTCGAGGACGGCGTCTTCATCGGGCCGGCCGTGGTGTTCACCAACGACTGCTACCCGCGAGCCGTCAACCCGGACGGCACGCTCAAGTCCGGTGACGACTGGCATGCGGTCGGCGTGACGGTGCGCACGGGCGCCTCGGTCGGCGCCCGCTCGGTCTGCATCGCGCCCGTGACCATCGGCGCCTGGGCGCTCGTCGCGGCCGGTTCCGTCGTGACCACGGACGTGCCCGACTACGCGCTCGTCGCCGGTGTCCCCGCGCGGCGCATCCGCTGGGTCGGGCGCGCCGGTGAGCCGCTCGAGGCTGTCGATGCCCAGACGTGGCGATGCCCCCGGACGGGGGATCTCTACACGGAGACCGACGGCAGGTTGAGGGCTCATGGGGACGCTCAGTAGGCCCCGGACGCGCCGAACACCGCGCGGCCCGTCTTCCACAGGATGAGCAGGTCCATCGCCACCGACCAGTTGTCGACGTAGCGCAGGTCCAAGCGGACCGACTCCTCCCAGCTCAGGTTGGCGCGCCCACTCACCTGCCACAGACCGGTCAGTCCGGGCCGCACGTGCAGCCGACGGTTCACGGCGTCGCGGTAGGCGTCGACCTCCTCGGGCAGCGGCGGCCGAGGCCCGACGAGCGACATGTCGCCCCGCAGCACGTTCCACAGCTGGGGCAGCTCGTCGACCGAGTACCGGCGCAGCACCCGACCGACGGGCGTGATCCGCGGGTCGTCGTGCATCTTGAACATCAGCCCGTCACGGTCGCTCGCGCCGAGCAGCGCGGCGCGGCGCGCGTCGGCGTCCTTGTACATGCTGCGAAGCTTCCACATCGTGAACGGTCGACCGTCCACCCCGATGCGCTTCTGACGGTAGAAGGGCGCACCCGGGCTGGTCAGTGCGACCGCGATGGCCGACCCGAGGATCACCGGCAGGGCGGCGGCGAGGATCGTCGCCGCGAGCGTCCGGTCGAGCAACGCCTTCACGAACATGCGCGAGCGCGGCGAGCTCGTCTCGACCTCGAGCAGGGTCAGGCCCGCCGTCGGACGCAGCTGGACGCGTGGGCCGAGAACCTCGACGAGCCCCGGGGCGACGACGAGCTCGGTTCCCGATCGACCCAGCGCCCATGACAGCCGACGCAGCGCCTCGCCGGCGAGCTCGCTGCCCGTGACGATGACGACGTCGATGTGGTGGTCGTAGGCGACCTGCGGGATGTCAGCGAGCGCGCCGAGGGTCGGGACGGCGTCCTGGGGAGGCTGGTCGGCGATCGACGGCAGGCAGACCCCGACGATGCGGTAGCCGTGGTAGGTCGCGGCACGGAGGTCGGTGATGACCCTGTGGACGGACTCGGCGTCGCCGACGACGAGGGTGCGTGACATCGCCTCGCCCCGCGAACGGCGCGAGTGGAGCGACTGTCGAAGGCCGTAGCGGCCGACGACGACCGCGGGCACCGCGGCGAGCACCGTGGCCGCGACCACACCACGCGGCATGTCCACCGCCAGCGCGACGCTCACGAGGCCAACGGTCGCGACGGCGCCGACACCGGCGCGCAGGACCGAGCGGAACTCCTCGGGGCCGTCGCCGAGCGACTTGTGGTCGTAGCCCCCGAATGCGGCCATGAGCAGGAGGAACACGACCGCCACGGCGACCGCCCAGACCGCATCCGGCCCGTCGAGGGTCTGCGTGACGAACAGCACCAGCAGGACGACGGCCGCCGAGACGAGCAGGTCGACGGCAAGGGCGTGGCGAACGTAGGCAGCGGCCGTCGCGTGCCAGCCTGAGACGTCGCGACCCGTGACGCGGTCCTCGGCGGTGCGCTCGCGCTCCAGGAACGGCTCACTCGAGGCCCACGAGAGGTGCGGTCCGCCGGAGGTTCGCCGACGGTCGTCCGGCTGCCCCGGGAGCTTAGCCGGGGCGTAGGTCTCCGGAGGTCGCTGAAGCTCCGCGGACTGGTCGCCGTGGTCGTCCAAGATCGTCATGTCTCCCCCGCTCGACGAGAGTGTCGACAAGCAGGAGGCTATGGCGCCCGTTGTGATACCGATAGACCCTTATGTCCTATTTCACCCACTTGGCGGCGAGGTTACCCCGCTTCGCGCTCCCCGACCACGCGTGCGGGTGACGCCACACGCACCGGGTGGTCAGGCCTTGGTGTGGTACTTCAGCTGCGCCTTCTCGAGCCCCTCGGTCACGATCATCTCGACGGCGTCCGCCGCAGCGTCGACGAGCCACGCGAGATCCTTGCGCTCGGCGACCGAGAAGTCCCGGAGCACGTAGTCGGCCGCCTCCATCCGGCCCGGCGGCCTTCCGACCCCCACCCGGACGCGCACGTAGTCCTTCGTTCCGAGAGCCTTGGTCGTGTCCCTCAGACCGTTGTGGCCGCCCTCGCCGCCGCCGACCTTGAGCTTGATGTCGCCGAACGGGATGTCCAGGTCGTCGTGCACCATGACGACCCGCTCGGCCGGCACGTCGTGATACTGCGCGAGCGCGGCCACCGGCCCGCCCGAGACGTTCATGAAGGTGCTCGGCTTGGCGAGCACGACGCGCGGACCCGGCACCCCTCCAGGGAGCACACCGATCCTGGCCTCGGCGACGGCGGCCTTCGGACGACGTGACAGCATCCCGCCACGGGAGCCGAGGACGACGCCGGTCCGACGTGCGAGCTCGTCGAGGACCATCGCGCCCACGTTGTGCCGGTTGCCGGCGTACTCCGCCCCGGGATTGCCGAGCCCGACGACGAGCCAGGGGCCCTCGGTCATGTCGATCCTTCCGTTCGCCCCGCGGCGGCGGGGAACGCCGGCGCGCCCGGCACCGTCGAACGGTACCGGGCGCGATCGCGTGCGCAGGTCAGCGGCCCGAGGCCGCGACCCGTGGGTTTGCTCAGGCCTCCGCGGCTGCGGCTGACTTCGCGGACTGCGAGGCAGCCAGGTCGGCGACTGCGGCGTCCGCCGCGATGTCGGCGGCGGACGACTGCGGGGCCGAGATCGTCAGGACGACAGCCTCGGGGTCCGTGATGAGCGTCGCACCCGCGGGCAGGGCGATCGCACCGGCAGTGATGAGGTCACCGGCGACGAGGCCCTCGATCGACACCTCGACGCGCCTCGGCAGGTTGGTCGCCTCGGCCTCGAGCTCGAGCGTCTGCAGCTCGACGATGTGGATCGTGCCGGGGTAGGACTCGCCGACGACGATGACGGGGACCTCGACGTCGACCTTCTCGCCCTTCGTGACGATCAGGAGGTCGACGTGCTCGATGACGTTCTTGACCGGCTCGCGCTGGACGTCCTTCGTGATGGCGAGCGTCGTCTCGCCGTCGATCTCGATCGCGAACAGAGCGTTCGCCTGCTTGAGCGCGAGGAAGGTCTCGTGGCCCGGCAGCGACACGTGCAGCGGGTCCGAACCGTGCCCGTACAGGACCGCGGGAATCCGACCGGCGCGGCGCGTGCGGCGAGCCGCACCCTTGCCGAAGTCGGTGCGGGTGGTGGCGACGAGCTTGACCTCGGACACGGGGACTCCAGATGTGGACGACGACAGATGGGGGCCTGCAGTGGTGGTGGCCTCGACGCGGGACGCAGGACGGGCACGCGGAGGCGTCCTGCCCAGTCGATCACGGAGTTGGTGGTCCGGTTCGATCTGCGGAGATCCCGCAGCCCTGACCGTCCGACGTCCCTCGCCGAGGCAACCTGACGATCTTACCCGCCGCGGCGCTGATCCCCAACATGGGTGGGACGTCGCCAGCCGGGTGCCCGTCGGGTGTCAGGCCTGCCCGTCGAAGAGCGACGTCACCGAGCCGTCGTCGAACACCTCGCGGATGGCGCGGGCCAGCAGGGGCGCGATCGAGAGCACCGTGAGCTGCGGGAACCGGCGGTCCTCGGCGATCGGCAACGTGTCGGTCACGACGACCTCTCGCGCCCCGCACTGCATAAGGCGGTCGACGGCCGGGTCGGACAGCACCCCGTGCGTGGCGGCGACGATCACGTCCTTGGCGCCGGCCTCCATGAGGACCCGCACCGCCCCCGTGATGGTCCCGGCGGTGTCGATGAGGTCGTCGACCAGCACGCAGCTGCGGCCCTCGACGTCGCCCACGACGCGGTTCGCTACGGTGCGGTTCGGACGGCTGATGTCGCGCGTCTTGTGGATGAACGCGAGGGGTCCACCACCGAGCTTGGCGGCCCACTGCTCCGCGACCCTGATTCGACCGGCGTCGGGCGAGACGACCGTCACGTTCGAGGTGTCGACGCGGGTGCGGACGTACTCGACGAGGATCGGCATCGCCCAGAGGTGGTCGACTGGTCCGTCGAAGAACCCCTGGATCTGCGCCGCGTGCAGGTCGACGCTCATCAGCCGGTCGGCGCCTGCGGTCTTGAACAGGTCGGACATGAGCCGCGCCGAGATCGGCTCCCGCCCACGGTGCTTCTTGTCCTGGCGTGCGTAGCCGTAGAACGGCGCGACGACGGTGATCGTCTTCGCGGACGCGCGCTTGAGGGCGTCGACCATGAGCAGCTGCTCCATGATCCACTGGTTGATGGGTGCCGCATGGCTCTGCAGCACGAACGCGTCAGCGCCGCGGATCGACTCCCCGAAGCGGACGTAGATCTCGCCGTTGGCGAAGTCGTAGGCCGTGGTGGGCACGAGCTCGCTTCCGAGCGACTCCGAGACGGCGATCGCCAGGTCAGGGTGCGCCCGCCCCGAGATCAGTACCAGCCGTCGTTCTCCGTCGTTCGAGATGATGCCGGTGTTCACACGTCGTCCTTCGTGGTCGGCTGGGCATCGCGCAACGGTGCCGGGGG
>JAYTSH010000400.1:0-6341 GCA_043745755.1 Cellulomonas sp.
GGCATCCTCATCGGGGCCCCGCACACGTCGAACTGGGACTTCCTGTTCATGCTCGCGATCACGTGGAGCCACGGTGTCCAGGCGCGGTTCCTCGGCAAGAGCTCGCTGTTCCGCGGGCCGCTCGGACCCCTCGCGCGCGGCCTCGGTGGCATCCCGGTCGACCGGAGCGACCCGACCGGGCTCGTCGAGGACCTCGTGGCCCGCGTGCGGGCGGGTGAGCAGTTCTTCCTCGTCATCACGCCCGAGGGCACGCGCAGCAGGCGGGCGTACTGGAAGTCGGGGTTCTACCGCATCGCGCGCGACGCCGACCTTCCGGTCACGCTCGGGTTCGTCGACCGCTCAACCCGGACGGCCGGGCTCGGGGTGACGTTGCGGCTCACGGGCGCCGTGCACGCCGACATGGACCAGATCCGGGCGTTCTACGCCGACAAGGTCGGGATCAACCCCGAGGGCTGGACGCCACCGCTGCTGCAAGGGGAGGGCTCAGCCTCTGGTCCGGTCGGCTGACGACGACCCCGTCGTGACGACGGGGTCGGTGACGCCGCGCCGGTCAGACGGGTCGGGTGCGCCGCAACCGGGCCTCGGGCGGACCGCCTCGGCGCAGCGGCGCGAACTCGCCGAGTGACTCGAAACCCATCGACTCGTAGTACGGCACGTTCACGGCACGCGAGGTCTCGAGGTAGCAGTCGGCGCTCGCGTGGTCGGCGTCCCGGAGCACGCGGGCCATGAGGCGTCGGCCGTGCCCGCGGTGCTGTGCGTCGGGGCGGACGCCGAGCGCCTCGAGGTACGTCAGCGGGCCCGGGGGGAACGCGGCGTCGATCGCGGACCCGAGCTGCGCGAACGCCAGGACCTGACGCGGCGAGCGGAACAAGATCCCGGCCATCGACGGGAGCGCACCGAGCTTGCGGCCGACGGGGAGCGGGTGTGCGCCCGGCGGGTAGGAGATCGCGACGCCCGCGATCCCGGCGGCGTCGCGCACCGCGAGGACCCTGCCGAACCTCATGGCGTCGCGGACGATGTAGCCGTAGAACGCCTGCAGCGCGTCCTGCCGGACCAAGGCGTCGGGGAGGACGTGGGTGAAGCCAGGGTCGTCGCGCAGCGCTGCGGTCAGGACGTGGGCGGCAGCGTCGGCATACGACGATTCCAGGATCGTCGGCGCGTCGAGGTCCACCGGTCCATGGTCGCGTGCTTCTGGACGGCAGTCCACCGACCCAAGTCCTGACATCGGACGGCGTAGCGTGCGGTGAGGCCACGGCAGCGAAGCACGGCGCGGACGACGGGAGGGGGACAGGTGAACTGGTGGCAGAGCGCGCTCGGCGTCGTCGGCGGGGTCCTGCTCGTGTACGCCGTCCTGCTGGCGCTGCTCTGGCAGTACGCCCGCACGCACCCGGACACGGTGCAGGCGCGCGACGCGCTGCGGCTCGTGCCTGACCTGCTCCGACTGCTGCGCTCGCTCGCCGCCGACCCCACCGTCCCGCGGCGCGCCCGCGCGGAGCTGGTCCTGCTGCTCGCCTACCTGCTCATGCCGTTCGACCTGGTCCCGGACATGATCCCTGTCATCGGGTACGCCGACGACGTCGTCGTGGTCGCCCTCGTCCTGCGTGCGGTGGTCAGAGCTGCGGGGCCAGAGGCGCTCGCGCGGCACTGGTCGGGAACGCCGCAGGGTCTCGCCGTCGTCGCGCGGCTGGCCGGGATCGCGGCGCCGTCCGGCGCATGACGCGGGCAGCCCACCCGAGATCTCATCGGCCGGGGCCGCGCCCCGCACGCGGCGCCGCGGCGCTACGCTCGCGCTCGTAGACCAGGACCGGGCCCTTCGGGGCCCCGCGAGAGACGGACGACGATGGCGCTCACCGACGAGACCCCCCGCACCAACCGCTTGACCGACCCCGTCGGGACGGCGATCCCGTCGACCGTCCCGACGCACTGGTACAACCTCAATGCGGACTTCCCGGAGCCCGTCCCGCCGCACCTGCACCCCGGGACGCGCGAGCCGTTGACCCCGCCGGACCTCGCCCCGCTCTTCCCGATGGCGCTCATCGAGCAGGAGGTCGCGACCGAGCGGTACATCGAGATCCCCCAGGCCGTCCGGGAGATCTACGCGCTGTGGCGGCCGTCGCCGCTGATCCGGGCTGCCCGGCTGGAGCGCGCGATCGGCACGAAGGCCCGGATCTACTACAAGTACGAGGGCGTGAGCCCGGTCGGCTCGCACAAGCCCAACACCGCCGTCGCGCAGGCGTACTACAACGCGATCGAGGGCATCACGCGCCTGACGACCGAGACGGGCGCCGGTCAGTGGGGCGCGTCGCTCGCGATGGCGTGCTCGTTGCTCGGCCTGACGTGCGAGGTGTGGCAGGTCCGCGCGTCGTACGACTCCAAGCCGTACCGCCGGTTCCAGATGGAGACGTACGGGAGCGTGTGCCACCCCTCGCCGTCGGACCTCACCGAGGCGGGTCGAGCGATCCTCGCGGAACTGCCCGACACGACCGGCTCGCTCGGCATGGCGATCAGCGAGGCGGTCGAGGTCGCCGCGAAGGACCCGGGCGCGCACTACGCGCTGGGCAGCGTGCTCAACCACGTGATGCTGCACCAGACGGTCATCGGCCAGGAGGTGCTCGTGCAGCTCGCCGCGGCGGGCGAGACGCAGGCCGACATCGCGTTCGCGTGCGCGGGCGGCGGCTCGAACCTCGCCGGCCTGACGTTCCCGCTCATCGGACAGAACCTGCGCGAGGGGACGACGACGCGTGCCGTCGCGTGCGAGCCCGCCGCGTGCCCGTCGCTGACGCAGGGGGAGTACCGGTACGACTTCGGCGACGTCGCCGGCCTGACCCCGCTGCTGAAGATGTACACGCTCGGCAAGGACTTCGTGCCGCCCGCGATCCATGCGGGTGGGCTGCGCTACCACGGCATGTCGCCGATGGTGTCGCACGCCGTGAACCTCGGGCTCATGGAGGCCGTGGCGATCGAGCAGGACGACGCGTTCGCGGCAGGGATCGAGTTCGCCCGGGCCGAGGGGATCATCCCGGCGCCCGAGTCGACGCACGCGGTCGCCGCGGCGCTCGCGTACGCGCGGACGGTGACGGAGCCCGAGGTCATCCTCATCGGGCTGTCCGGCAACGGGGTGCTCGACCTGCCGGCGTACGCGTCCTACGTGTGAGGGCTGCGCGGGAGGTGTGACGTCCGCGGGCGACGACCGGCCCTCCGCGGGCCGTCGCCCGCACGTCTCTCACGCCTTGGTGGCCCGGACGATCGCGCCGCGCATGCCGGGTGCGACCTGGTGCGTGAGCTCGACGGTGGCGTCCGTGAAGCCCGCGGCCGCGAGACCGACGAGGTACTCCGACCGGGACAGTGCGCCCGCGACGCAGCCGACGAAGCTGCCGCGCTCGGCACGCTCACCCGAGGTGACGTGGTCCTCGGCGACGACGTCGGACACTCCGAGGCGCCCGCCGGGGACGAGCAACCGGTACATCTCGGCGAGGACCGCGGGCTTGTCGACCGACAGGTTGATGACGCAGTTGGAGATGATCACGTCGATGCTCGCGTCAGCGAGCGGGATCGCCTCGATCCGGCTCTCGAGGAACTCGACGTTCGTGGCGCCGGCCTGTGCGGCGTTGGAGCGGGCGAGCGCGAGCATCTCGGGGGTCATGTCGACGCCGTAGGCGAACCCGGTCGGCCCGACGCGTCGCGCCGAGAGCAGCACGTCGATGCCGCCGCCCGAGCCGAGGTCGAGCACCGTCTCACCGAGCAGCAGGTCGGCAACGGCCGTGGGGTTGCCGCAGCCGAGGCTCGCGGGGTAAGCCGTCTCGGGCAGCACGTCGCCGTCGCCGCCTGCTGAGCCCCCCTCGACAGCGAGCCGCTCGCGCGCGCCGATGCCGAGGGGCTGGCCCGTGTGCTCAAGGCCCTCGCCGACCCGGCCCGCCTGCAGCTCGTGCCCCACATCGCGTCGAGCCGCGGCGAGGTGTGTGCGTGCGACCTCAACGGCGTCGTCGGCCTCGCCCAGCCGACCGTGTCCCATCACCTCAGGGTGGTCGTCGACGCGGGGATCCTCGCGCGGGAGAAGCGTGGCGTCTGGGCGTACTACCGGGCCGTCCCCGGTGCGCTCGGCGCTCTCGGCGAGCTGCTTCGCGAGGGCTGGACCGACCGCGCAGACTGACGATCGTCGACGGCACGACTGACGTCCCGACGTGTGTCACGATGCGCAGATGGTGGACCAGCGGTACGACGTCGTGGTCGTGGGTTCGGGCTTCGGTGGCTCGGTCGCTGCGCTGCGCCTGGCCGAGAAGGGGTACCGGGTCGCGGTGCTCGAGGCCGGACGACGGTTTGCCGACGAGGACTTCCGCACGTCGTGGCACCTGCGCACGTTCCTGTGGGCGCCCGCGATCGGCTGCTACGGCATCCAGCGGATCCACGTCCTGAAGGACTCGCTGATCCTCGCGGGCGCGGGTGTCGGGGGTGGGTCGCTGGTCTACGGCACGACGCTCTACCGGCCGCTGCGCGCGTTCTTCACGGATCCGCAGTGGGCGGGCATCACGGACTGGGAGTCCGAGCTCGCGCCGCACTACGACCAGGCCGCGCGCATGCTCGGCGTCACTCGCAACCCGTCCACGACCCCCGCGGACCGGCTGCTGCTGCAGGTCGCGACCCGCATGGGCCGCGAGCACACGTTCCACCCGACCGACGTCGGCGTGCTGTTCGGCGAGCCCGGCCGTGACGTCGAAGACCCGTTCTTCGGGGGAGCAGGGCCGACGCGGACGGGCTGCACCGAGTGCGGGTCGTGCATGACGGGCTGCCGGGTCGGCGCGAAGAACACCCTGACGAAGAACTACCTGCACCTCGCCGAGCGGGCCGGTGTGCGGGTCGAGGCGATGACCACCGTCACCGACCTCACGCCCGGGCCCGACGGCGGGTGGACGATCACGTCCCGGCGCACCGGACCCGCGCTGCCCGGCGTCGTCCGCGGGCGCGCGACGTGGCACGCCGATCAGGTGGTGCTCGCGGCCGGAACCTACGGCACGCAGTCGCTGCTGCACCGGATGAAGGCGACCGGCAGCCTTCCGGGTCTCTCCCCGCGGCTCGGCGAGCTGACGCGCACCAACTCCGAGGCTCTGCTCGGCGCGAGCGCCCCGCGCGTCGAGGCGGCGCGCGACCTTTCGCGGGGCGTCGCGATCACGTCGTCGTTCTTCACCGACGACACGACCCACGTCGAGCCGGTCCGCTACGGCAAGGGCTCGAACGCGATGGCACTGCTGCAGGTCGCGCTGTCGCAGGGTGCCCCGACCTGGCGGCGCTGGTCGTCGGTGCTCGGCTCGTACGCGCGTGACCTGCGGCGTCGGCCGGTCGTGACCCTGCGGGCGTTCGCGCCGTACCGGTGGAGCGAGCGCACGACGATCGCCCTGGTCATGCAGTCGCTCGACAACTCCCTGACCACGTCGCTCGCGCCGCGCCGCCTTGGTGTCCCGATGCCCGCACGCCTGCGCCGCATGACGAGCCGGCAGGGCGGTGGCGAACCGAACCCGACGTGGATCCCGTCGGGCCACCGGGCCGCGACCCTCATGGCGGAGGAGCTCGGCGGCGTCGCGGGCGGGCAGCTCGGCGACCTCCTGAACATGCCGATGACCGCGCACTTCCTGGGCGGCTGCGCGATCGGCGCGACCCCGGCGGACGGCGTCCTCGACCCGTACCAGCGCGTGCACGGCTATCCGACGCTGCATGTGCTCGACGGCGCGGCCGTGACCGCCAACCTCGGCGTGAACCCGTCGCTGACGATCACCGCGCAGGCCGAGCGAGCGGTGTCGCTGTGGCCGAACCGCGGCGAGCAGGACCCGCGCCCGGCGCAGTCCGAGCCGTACCGGCGCCTCGACCCGGTCCCACCCGCCAGCCCGGTCGTCCCCGCGGGCGCCCCGGCCGCGCTGCGCGTCAGGGGTGCGGACCGGTCGTGACCTCGATGAGCCGCCGGCTCAGGTAGCGGCGCTCGACGTCGTTTCGAGAGAGCCCCAGGGCACCGTCGACGTCGGTCACATCGGCCACAGCGGCCGGAGCTCGATCGGCCCGATGTGGCTGGCGGGGTGTGCCGCGGCGATAGCGATCGCCTCGTCGAGGCTTGGCGCCTGGATGATGTTGTAGCCCGCGACGTGCTCGCGCGCCTCGGCGAACGGTCCGTCGACCACGAGAGTCCGGCCCTCGCGCACCCGGACTGTCTTGGTCTCCTCAGGCGCGCGCAGCCGCGCGCCGTCGAGGTCCGTCCCCCGGCGTGCGCCGTCCTGGACCCACGCCGCCAGGAGCGCCGGCCAGTCCATCGCGCCGCCGTCGGCCTCGGAGCCGTCACCGTCGCTGCCGGCGCCGGC
>JAYTSH010000401.1:0-2819 GCA_043745755.1 Cellulomonas sp.
CTCGTCGCGCGCCGCATCCGGATGGTCATCGAGACCTGGGACCGCACGTCGCTGCGCGAGCAAGAGACTCTGCCCGGCCGCACGAAGGGCGAGGGCGCCTCGCTGCCCGCGAAGCTGCTCGCAGCCGACGGGACTCCCGCGACCGGACCCGACGCGCCGTACGTGGGCCAGGCGCTGTTCACCTGACGGTCGCGGCGCCACCATCCCCGCCGCGCGGTACGGTGACCGCCGTGACCTCAATGCCTGACGGCTCGATCCGGCCGCCGGCCCCCCCGCGCACCCCGCTGTCCGCGCGCACCCGGGCGCTCTCCCGTGCCGCGGCGCGCGCCCGGGCGATGCGGACCGACCCCACGACCCCCCCTGATGCCGGCACGGCGACCCGCGTGAGCCTCGTCGCCGTCCTGACGGTGCTGACCCTCGAGATGGTGCGAGCCAGCGGCCCGTTGCTCGACAGTGCCCCGGTGGGCGGCTCTGCCGGCGCGACGGCCATCGGCGTCTTTGCCCTTGCCGGGGTGGCGGCGGCGCTGCTGCTTCTCACCACGGGTCGGCGCTTCACCGGGTCCCCCGACGGCCGCACGGTGCTCGCGGGAACGGTTGCCGTGGCGGTCGCCCGGCTCGTCGTCCAGAGCCTCGACGGCACGTCACGCGTCGTCGTCGGGCTCGTGACGGTCGCGCTGGTGGTGGGCGTCCTGACGCTCACGGTGTCGTTCGTCGCCGGCCGGGCCACGGGCGGCCGCCAGGCTGCGCTCGGCCTCGTGCTCGGCTCGGGGCTCGCGACCGGGCTGCAGCTGAGCCTCGGCACATGGGACGCCTTCTGGCGGCACGGGCCCGTGGGCTGGGTCGTCGTCGGCGTGCTGACGGTCGGTGCCGTGGCCCTCGCGCGGAACCTACGGACCGACGGCTCCACCGGGCGTCCGCGCCGGCTGTGGATGCTCGGCCCGTACCTGGCCCTCGCGGCGATGGTCTTCGCCAACCCGGCGTTCGTCGCCACCCAGACCGGCAAGCCGTTGCGTGACGTCGGGCCGGCGCTCGTGGTCGCGCACGTCGTCGCAGTCTGGCTGCTGCTCAGCCCCCACCTGTTGACCGGGACCGTCCGCGGCGCAGCGGCTCTCGCCGTCCCCGTCGCCGCCCTCGGCGCACTCGTCCTGACGGGCGGCGTGGAGCTCGTTGCTGTCGTCGTGCTGCAGCTCGCCGTCGGCGTCGCTCTCGCCACCGGGCTGACCACGCACCGGGTCGCTCCGCTCGGCGTCCCGGGCACCGCCCTCGCGGTCGGTGTCGTCGGCCTCGGCCTCGCCGTCCTGCTGCTCGTCAGCCTCGCCGACCTCGACGTCACGCTCGGCCTGCACGACGAGGTCGTCGCGCTCGCGGCGGGCCTCGCGCTCACCGTCGCCGGCCTGCGCCGACGGGTTCCTGCGGCGCCGGTCACGGCCGGGTCGACGGTTGCGCCCGCGACGCCGGTCGAGCCCGCGCAGCCGTTCCGGTCGAACGCGATCCGCATGCTCGTCACGCCTGCGGTCGTGCTCGCCGTCGTGGGCTGGTGGTCCACTTCGGCCGCCGCGTCCGGTCCGGCGCTCGCCCGAGGGGACTCGCTCGTCGTCGTCGACTGGAACCTGCACCACGGCGTCGCGCCGGCCGCGGACCTCGACCCCGAGCGCATCGCGCGCACGATCGAGGCGCAGGACCCTGACGTCGTCACGCTCCAGGAGGTCTCCCGCGGGGGGGTGCTCGGAGGCGGCCTCGACCTCACGACGTGGCTGTCCCACCGGTTGGGGATGCACGTCGTCGTCGCCCCCGCCGGCGACCGCCAGCTCGGCACCGCGATCCTGGCCCGGTCGGCGCTCACCGACCCGGTCGTCACACCGTTGCCGTCCGGCGCGGGGCCGCAGCGGCGTTCGGCGGTGTCGGCCACCCTGACGCTCGCGAGCGGGACCGCGGTGCGCGTGACCTCCGTCGAGCTGCAGGACCGTGCCGACAGCACCCCACCGAGCATCGACGAGCTGCACGCGCTCCTCGCCGCGCTGAGGGCCGACGGACCGGCGGTCCTGGCGGGCGGGCTGTTCGTCGAGCCCGGCTCGCCCGAGGCCGACGTGCTCGGGGCAGCCGGCTGGACGAGCGCGTTCGACCCCACGGGCGACGCCCCTGCGACCTACCCGAGCGACGACCCGCAGAGCAGGGTCGACGTGGTGCTCGCGCGGGCCATGCAGACGACGCACGCCGAGGTGCCGACGACACCGCGCTCGTCCGACCACCTTCCGGTCGTCGTGACGCTGCAGCCGATCGGCTGAGCCTGCGCCGACCGACGGTGCGACCGACCGGGCGCCGCGCCGGGAACGGCCCGCGAGTCAGTCGTCCTGGCGCTGGTGCAGCATCCGTGCGACCTCGGCGATCGATCCCGAGACCGACGGGTAGACGGTGAACGAGCTCGCGACCTCGTCGGTGGTGAGCCGGTGCGAGACCGCGAGCGTGATCGGGAAGATGAGCTCGCTGGCGTTCGGGGCGACGACGACACCGCCGAGCACCTGTCCGGCCGGGTGCGCGAACAGCTTGACGAACCCGTGGCGCATGCCGAGCATCTTGGCGCGCGGGTTCTGGGCGAGCGCCAGGGTGCTCGTGACGTAGCGCGAGCCGGCGGCCGTGAGCTGCGCCTCGCTGTAGCCGACGGTCGCGATCTCCGGCTCGGTGA
Source organism: Cellulomonas sp. (assembly GCA_043745755.1). Classification (GTDB taxonomy): domain Bacteria; phylum Actinomycetota; class Actinomycetes; order Actinomycetales; family Cellulomonadaceae; genus Cellulomonas_A. The sequence continues at coordinate 2,684 of JAYTSH010000401.1, forward strand.
AGATGTTCGCCGCGACGGTCCGCAGCGACAGGGGCAGGACCGAGTCGCCGAGCGCGTGGGACATCGCGATGCGGCCCTGCATCGCAGCGACCGACGCCAGCGGAAGCACGCCGGTGCAGTCCCCCGCCGCGTACAC
>JAYTSH010000402.1:0-8621 GCA_043745755.1 Cellulomonas sp.
CGGCTCGTCCATGAGGAACACCTGGGGGTTGCGGACGATCGCGCGGCCCATCGCGACACGCTGACGCTGGCCACCCGAGAGGGCCTTCGGCTTGCGGTCCAGGTACTCGGTGAGGTCGAGGATCTTGGCGGCGTCCTCGACGCGAGAGCGGATCTCGGCCTTCGGGGTGCCGGCGATCTTCAGCGCGAAGCCCATGTTGTCGGCGACAGACATGTGCGGGTAGAGCGCGTAGTTCTGGAAGACCATCGCGATGTCGCGGTCCTTGGGCTGCACGTCGGTGACCTCGCGGTCGCCGATCAGGATGCGGCCGGCGTTGACGTCCTCGAGGCCCGCAAGCATGCGGAGCGAGGTCGACTTGCCACAGCCTGAGGGCCCGACGAGGACGAGGAACTCGCCGTCCTCGATGTGCAGGTCGAGCGAGTCGACTGCGGGACGCTCCGTCCCGGGGTAGATCCGTGTCGCGTGGTCGAAAGTAACTGTTGCCATGATGATTCCCTCCACCGGCAGGTACGTGCCGGACGATCCGTAGTGAGAGGTGTCAGAAGGGTCGCCGCTGACACGGAACGAGGGCCGGACATCGTGCGTGCTGTCACGCGCGGCGTCGTCACCCTCGGTCCGGGGCTAATCCTGCCATACCGCGCCCGGTGCGCGTCAGGTCGCGGGTGGGACTTCTGCCGGCGCGGACCACGGTTGGAGCACGCCAGGGACCTGCGCGAGGTGAGCCGGTCGGGCGCGCTCGCGCGCGTCGAGCACCACCGGGGTCGAGCCGAGGCCGATGACGAGCGTCGCGGCGACTGCGAGGGCCCAGCCCCGCCCGCGGGTCCAGCGCCGGCGGGCGCCGGGAACAGGGGGAGCCGCAGCGCCGGTCGCGTCCGTCCACTCCTCGGTCAGCTCGACCGGATGCATCGCCTCGCGCCCCATGCAGGCAACCTACGGCCTCGGGGCGTTCCGGCAGGCGGGTTCAGCCCAGCGCCACGACCTCCAGCCCCGACGTCGTGTACCGGCTGCCGAACGCGCGCCCGTGCACTTCCTGGAGGTTGTCGACGTGGTCGGGCAGGCCGGCCTCCCACAGCCGTCGTCCGTCGGCAAGATCGAACGCCACGAGGTGGGACGTGGGGACGCGCTCGACGACGACGAGCACGCTGCCGTTCGTGAGGGGGACGGCGAGGTCGGACTTGAGCTGCACCGGTGAGGTCCACAGCAGCGTGCCGGTCGTGGCGTCGATCGCGAGGGCTGAGTCGTGCGTCGCGGAGTACAGGGTGCCGTCGAGCAGCAGGACCGTGCGCCCGGTGCCCGTGCCGGCGCCGCTGGCCCAACGCCGCTTGCCGGTCGCGGCATCCCACGCGATCAGCGGTGCGCCGCCCGTGAAGACGAGACCCGGGACGCTGCCGTCGTCGACCGAGAGGTTCACGGGCTCGCCGTCGAACGTCTGCCCGTCGCGACCATCGACGAGCAGGGTCGTCCGGGCGCCGACCGGGCCCTGCGCGGTCCGCAGCGCGAGCAGGCCGACGCGCGCCAGCTCGAACCACGTCGATCCACCGTTGCCGGGCAGCTCGCGCTGCAGCACGCCGTCGGCGGACAGGAGCCACAGCTTCTGCGACCACGAGCCGACGATGATCCCGACACCGACGCCGGTCACGTCGAGACCGAGACGCTCACCCGCGCGGGCCTCCAGCGGCGCCGGCGTCGTGAACGTCCACCGGACCTCGCCCGTGCGCGGCTCGGCCCCCGTGACGACACCGTGCCCGCCACCGTTGACCCAGGCGACGACGACGAGGTCGGACTCGACGGCGAGCGTGGACGAGGACGGGGTCTCGCGCTCGGCGAACAACGTGCCGGTCCGGGGGTCGACGACGACGACCCGTGCCCGCTGGGGCGCCGAGGCGGTGGGGGCGATCGTGCCGACAAGGGGCGCGTAGTCGTCGGCGACGAGGCACACCACGACGCCCTGGGCCGACAGGCACTGCGGGGGGCGGGCGACGTCGGCCGGGGTCGTGGGATCGGCTCTGCTCACCGCGAGCGACCATGCCGTGGCACCGGTCCGCGCGTCGAGCGCCTCGACGGACTGGCTCCCGTCGGCGTCGAGCCGACCACCGATGAACCGGTCGGCCAGGAGCACGCCGCCGGTCACCGCGCTGCTCTCGCCGGAGTCGGACCGCCACAGCTCGTGGACCGACGCGTCGAGCTCCCCCACCACACCCGGGAGGGCGCGCACCCGGCTGAGCCTGGCGCGCTCGCGCGCGTCGAAGACGGTCTGGGTCACGACGAGCCCGCCGAGGAGGACGGCGACAAGTCCGGCCGCGAGCGGCCATGAACGGCGCAGGCGCGACTGGGCCGCAGCCACGATCGAGGTGGGGAGCTCCTCGCGCTCGTCCATCTCGACGTCGTGCATGTCCTCATGCCGCGCCATAGTGCGCAACCTACGCGGGCACCCGGCGGTGCGCCGGTCAGCCGAGCGCGCTGACCGCGTCCCCGGAGAAGTACGAGCGCTGCAGGGCCACGATCCGGCCCCCGACGACCGCGAGATCGGCGGTGTCTTCCGGGAGCTTGCTGGCCCACATCCGCGAGCCGTCGGTCGGGTCGAACGCCACGAGCCGCCGGGTCGACGCCATCTCGAGCAGGAGCACGGCGCGGCCGTCGCTCACGACCGTCGGGAGGTGGCTGCTGCCCACCGGCATCAGGAGACGCTTCTGCCACAGGAGCGCGCCGCTGGTCGCGTCCAGTGCGCGGAGCCCGATCTCGGTGGACTGGTAGAGCCGCCCGTCGAGCAGCACGAGGTTGCGCACCGCGCTCGACACAGAGACTGACCAGCGTTCCTCGCCGCTCGCCGCGTCCCACGCGGTCAGGTGAGAGCCGCCGGTGAAGATCAGACCGGGCGCGCTGCCGTCGTCGATGGTGGGGGTGACGACCTCACCCTGGATGGTCGGGCCGGCGGTCGAGCCACGGTCGCTCGCGAGCACCCTCAGGTGCGGACTGCTCGATCCGGACCACGTCTGCAGCGCGAGGACACCCGCACGGGGGGCGACGAGCGCCGCCCCGGCGGCGGCGGCAACCTCGCGCTCCATCGACCCGTCGGAGGAGAGCAGCCAGGCGGGACCCTGCTCCGAGCCGACCAGGACACGACCGTCGAGCGCGCTCAGGCGCACGCGGAGCGGCCGGCCTGTGGTGACCTGCAGGGGTCGGGGGGTCCTGAACGTCCAGCGGGCCTCGCCCGTGCGGGGGTCCGTCGCGGTGACGAGCCCGAACCCGTCCGACGTGACCTCGGCGACGTAGGCGACCTCGGCGTCGAGCGCCAGCACCGACGACGGCGCCGCGGCCCGCTCGGCGGTGACCGCGCCCGCCACGGGGTCGACGACGACGATCCGGGCGCTGCTGGGCTCAGGGGACGCCGAGGCGCTGCCGCCCGGCGTCGCGTACCCCGCCGGGACGAGGCACAGGAGGGTGGGGGAACCTGAGGCTGTGCCGGTCGGCCGGGCGAGGCCGCACGTCGGCGTGGCGCGCTGGGCCTTGGTCGCAGCCGGTTCGGGTCCGGCGAGCACCGTCGACCACGTCGTCGCTCCGGTCTCCGGGTCGATCGCCTGGATCGTCTGCGTGCCGTCCGCGGCGACGGCTGCACCGACCCACCGGCCGTCGACCACCGTCGCAGACCGTGCGAGCTCGATGCTGCCCGGTACGTCGCGGCGCCACTTCTCCGTCACCGACGCGTTGGTCGTCCGCGCCACGCCCGGCCGTGCCTGGATCCGGCTGAGGTTGCTGCGGTCGCGGGTCGTGAGCGTGGCCTGCGTGACTGCGAGCACGGCGACGACCGCGACTGCGACCGGCCACCAGCGCCTCGCTCGCGCTGCGGCCGTCGCCCGCGGCCCGTCCACGGGAGGCGCGGGGGGCGAGCCCTGGTCGTCGTGGCGCACGACGTCTCGTAGCCCTCCCTGCAGTGTCATGGGATGAAATCTACCCGGCGGTCAGAAGGACGTCGCGCCGGCGAGGGCGCCCACCAGTGCCGTGAGCGCCTCGACCACGTCGTCCGGGCCTGCGACCCGGTACTGCGCGATCGTCTTGCCCGCACCGACCTTGACCGTCACGTCGTCGGATCCGAGGGCGGCGAACGCGTGCTCGTCGGTCACGTCGTCGCCCACATACACGACGACCTTCGCGCCGAGCTCGGTGCGCAACGCGGTCACGGCGTCGCCCTTGCTCGCGTGGAGCACCGAGATCTCCACGACGTCCTTGCCGTGCAGCACGTTCGTGCCGAGCCGGGAACCGACCTCGAGCGCCTCGTCCTGGGCGAGCCGGGCCACGTCGTCGGGGGCGAGCCGCGTGTGCACGACGACGGCCGTGGGCTTCGTCTCGACCCACACGCCGTCCCGGCCGCGCGCGACGGCGGCCACCTCGGCGCCGAGCGACGCGAGCCGGTCCGCCATCTCGTCGTCGAGCTGCACGACGTCGCGGTCGAGCCCGAACGTGGTGACGCGCGCGCGTTCCGCACCGTGGCTGCCGATCAGGAACGTGCCGACGGGTGCCTGTGCGAGCGTCTGCAGGTCGCCCAGCGCCCGGCCGGACACGAGCGCGACGTGCACCTGCGCCGAGGCGGTCAGCTCCACGAGGTCGACGAGGGCGGCCGTCGCGCCGGGTAGCGCCCGCGACGCCGACGGGTCGTCGACGAGCGGTGCGAGGGTCCCGTCGAAGTCGAGCGCGACCAGCAGGGGTCGACGTCGCGTGTCGGCAGCGAGCTCGCGGAACCCTGCGACCACCGCACGGACCTCTGAACCGGCACCCACGCCGGCTCGTCGCTCAGCCATGGTTGTTCCGGGCGGGGACGGCAGTGAGGACCGCGAGGAAGGTCTCGGACCACAGCGCGACGTCGTTCGTCAGGACACGGCGGCGCAGGCGGCGCATCCGCTTGCGAGCCTCGCGCGGATCGAGGTGCGCCGCGTACGTGATCGCATCCTTGAGGCCCGCGATGTCGTGCGGGTTGACCAGGATCGCGCCGGTCAGCTCGTCAGCGGCACCGGTGAACTCGCTCAGCACGAGCGCGCCGCGGTCGTCCGAACGGGCGGCGACGTACTCCTTGGCCACGAGGTTCATGCCGTCGCGCAGCGCAGTGACGAGCATGACGTCGGCCGCGAGGTACAGCGCGGCCATCTCCTCGGGCGGGTACGCGTGGTGCATGTAGTGGACGGCGGGCTGACCGAACTTGCTGTGCTCGCCGTTGATGCGGCCCACAGCCATGTCGACGTCGTCCCGGAGCTGCTGGTAGGCGCCCACGTTCTCGCGGCTCGGGCTCGCCACCTGGACCAGGGTGGTCTCAGGAACCGTGAGGCGGCCGTCGTCGAGCAGCTCGCCGAAGGCCTTGAGCCGGTGCCGGATCCCCTTGGTGTAGTCGAGGCGGTCCACGCCCAGCATGAGGACCTTCGGGTCGCCGAGCTCCGTGCGGATGTCCTTCGCGCGCTGCTGCACCTCGGGGGTGCGGGCGAGGGCGTCGAACTTCTTGGAGTCGATCGAGATCGGGAACGCGGCCGCGCGCACGTGCCTCGGGGAGTGACCGTGCTTGCCCGGGAGCGTGATGACCTGGCCGCGCGTCGTGAGCTCCGTCAGACGGCGGACGACGCGCACGAAGTTCCCGGCGTCCCCCGCGCGCTGGAATCCGATGAGGTCCGCGCCGAGCAGACCCTCGACGACCTGGCGACGCCACGGCAGCTGCGCGAAGAGCTCGAGCGGCGGGAACGGGATGTGCAGGAAGAATCCGATGCGCAGGTCGGGTCGCAGCTCGCGCAGCATCGCCGGCACGAGCTGGAGCTGGTAGTCGTGCACCCAGACCGTCGCGCCCTGGGCTGCCTGCTCGGCGGCCGCCTCGGCGAAGCGACGGTTGACCCGGCGGTAGGACTCCCACCACTGCCGGTGGAACGCGGGCGACGCGATCACGTCGTGGTAGAGCGGCCACAGCGAGTCGTTGGCGAAACCCTCGTAGTAGTCGGCGATCTCGCGCTGCGAGAGCGGGACCGGCACGAGCCGCATGTCGTCGACGTCGAACGGCTCGATCACGGCGTCCGCAGCGCCGCACCAGCCGAGCCACGCACCGTCGGCCTCCTGCATGACCGGCTCGAGCGCCGTGACGAGCCCGCCGGGCGACCGGACCCAGCTCGGTTCCCCGTCGGGGCCGACGGTCACGTCGAACGGCAGTCGGTTCGAGACGACGACAAGCCCGTAGCCAGCAGATCGCACCGAACATCAGCTCCTTGGGATTCTGTCGACCATACCGTGACCTTCCCGTGCCCGCCTGGCCCAGCGCGGCACCGCGCGGTCGGGCCCGGCCCCGGCTACGTTTCGCCCATGGAGCGCATCGGCCTGGAACCCGGGTCAGAGATCGGCGGCTACACGATCGTCGCGCCCCTCGGCTCGGGGGGCATGGGGACCGTCTATCGCGCGCTGGACGGCGGCGGGTCGCCGGTCGCGCTCAAGCTGCTGCACCCGCACGTCGGTGCCGACCCGGTCGCCCGGGACCGGTTGCGCCGCGAGGTCCTCGCGCTCCAGCGGCTGCACCACCCGGGCGTCGCGGCCGTGCTCGACGCGGAGGCCGACTCGACCGAGGCGTTCCTCGTGACCGAGCTCATTGCGGGTGACGACCTCGAGGACGTCGTGCGCCGGCACGGACCGCTCGATGCCGGCGCGTTGCACGAGCTGGCCGCCGGCCTGCACAGCGCACTGAGCGCGGTCCACGAGGCCGGTGTCGTCCACCGCGACCTCAAGCCCGCCAACGTGCTCGTCACGGACTCCGGCCCGGTGCTCATCGACTTCGGGATCGCACAGGCCGCGGACGACGCACGCGTCACCTCGACCGGTCTCGTCGTCGGCACCCCCGGCTACCTCGCACCCGAGCTGCTGGACGACGCCGAGCCGACCGCGCACACAGACTGGTGGGGTTGGGCGGCGCTGCTCGCGTTCGCCGCGACAGGCCGCGCACCGTTCGGGCTGCGCCCGCTCGAGCAGGTGCTCGCCCGTGCCCGTGCCGGGCAGCCTGACCTCGAGGGCCTCGGGCCGATCACGACGCGGGCCCTGCGGGGTGCGCTCGCGCCCGCGCCGCGCGACCGGCTCTCGCCGTCGGAGGTCGTCGCCGAGCTGAGCGACGCCGCGAGGTACGGCGACGATCCCGTGGACGTCGACTCGGCCCAGGACTCCGTCGGCACGACGGTGCTCGGCGGCGGCGCGGGCTCTGCGACGACCGTGCTCGGCGGCACCGCGGCGACCGCGCTGATCGCGAACGACGGCGCTACGCGTGCGTTCGTGGCGGGGTCGGCGGCGGACGACGTGGACGACGTGGACGACAGGTCGGACGACTGGGTCGCCGACGGGCTCGAACCGACGGTTCCTGAGGTCGAGGGATCGGGGTACGAGCGCCCGCCCGCCCGTCGACGCTGGGGCACGCTGCTGTCCCTCGCGCTGGTAGCGGTCGCCGCCGCGGCGCTGCACCCCGGGTACACGCTCATCGTCGTCGGCGTCCTGCTCCTCGTGGTACGGACCGTCGGACGGACCGTCGAGTCGATGCACGCGCGCCGCGAACGGGTCGGCGTGCGCCGGTCGGATCCCGTCCGGGCTGTGGTGCTCACGCCGTGGCACCTGCTGCGATCCGTCGTGGGCCTCGTGCCGTCGATCGTCGTGGGCGCGAGCCTCGTGGTGATCGTTGTCGGCGTGCTGTGGTGGATGCTCGGCAGCGGCTACTGGGTGCTCGCCGGGTCGACGTCGGGCCGGCAGCCGGAGGGCTGGCAGGCGTCCGCGGTGGTCGCGGGCGCGTTCCTGCTCGGGCTGGTCGCGTCGTGGTGGGGCCCGCTCGCGGCGATGACCCGCACCGGTGCTCGCCGGGTGCTCGCGGTCGTCGCGCCCGGTCGGGCGGGTGCACTCGTGGTCGTCCTGCTCGCGCTCGCGGGCACGGCCGTCCTTCTCGCGCAGGTGGTCCACGGAACCCCGATCGTGTGGGACCCGCTGCCCGAGCCGATCCTGCCCTGAACCCCGGGAGTAACGGCCGGCCGACAGACCGACCGACCCCTTACCCTGTGCGCATGACCGCTTCCCGGCTCCGTGCCCGGGTCGGCGTGCCCTCACGGCGCGCGGGCCTGGCTGCTGCGTCGGTTGCCGCGATCGCGGCCCTGGTCGCGATCGCGCTGCCCGGTCGGTTCGCTCTCCACCAGTGCGTGAGCGCCGACGGCCCGCTCGGCCCGCTCGGGCTGCGGCTCGCCCTGCTGCGCGACGCAGCCGACTGCCCTGACGGCACGGTCGCGTTCACTCCGCTTGCGCGGGGTGGCGTCGTGGTGCTACTCACTGTCGCTGTGCCGGTTCTCCTGTTCCACCTGGCCGTCGGCGCCGGGGGTCTGGGGGTCTGGGCGGTCCTGGTCCGGGCGCTGCGATCCGCGACCGATGTCCTCGCCGCGGTGCTGCCGAGGGTCCCGCGCGCCGCGGTCGCGGTTGTCGGGCGCGTCCCGCGGTTCGTCGTTCCCATCGAGGTGCGCTCTGGGCGCACGATCGCCGCAGTCCTGGCCGCTCACCCGCACCGCGGTCCGCCCGTCCTGCCCGCCTGAACGCCCGCTCCACCTCCACCCGACTCTTCAGACGGAAGCAGAACCATGCCCACC
>JAYTSH010000403.1:0-2933 GCA_043745755.1 Cellulomonas sp.
CATGCGGGCCACGAAGAGGTCGAGGGCACCCAGGGCGAGGCGCCCGCCCACATCCAGGTCGTCAACTCGCCCGACGAGGTCGACGCGGTGACGGTCCGCGACCCGGACAAGGTCGTGTGGATCTCCCAGACGACCCTGTCCGTCGACGAGACGATGGAGACCGTGCGCCGGCTGCGCGAGCGGTTCCCGACCCTGCAGGACCCGCCGAGCGACGACATCTGCTACGCGACGCAGAACCGGCAGGTCGCGGTCAAGAAGCTCGCTCCCCGGTGCGACGTCGTCCTCACCGTCGGCTCGGCCAACTCGTCGAACTCGGTGCGGCTCGTCGAGGTGGCGCTCGACTCGGGGGCGCGCGCGTCGTACCGCATCGACACTGCCGCCGAGATCGACCCGGCCTGGCTCGAAGGCGCCATGACGGTCGGGGTCACCTCGGGCGCGTCGGTCCCCGAGATCCTCGTGCGGGACGTCCTTGCGAGCCTTGCGACCCACGGCTTCGCCGACGTCGAGGAGGTTCGCACGGCGACCGAGGACCTGATGTTCTCGTTGCCGCGGGAGCTGCGCGCCGACCTCAAGAAGGCCGGGACCCCCGTCGAGCGCCCGCGTCGCGAGTCGCGCGACGAGCTCGGCGTCCAGCCCGCCTAAGTGCGTCAGCCCATCAGCACCACCGTGTAGCCGCCCACCACGGCGCCCTGCTGCTGCGCCGTGACGCGGTAGACGTGAGCCTGTCCGGGCGGCGGCGGCGCGTCGCCGGTCGCGAACATGACGTGCGCGTCGTCGCCGGTCGCGGTGATCGGACCGGTCCCGCCGAGCTGTCCCGGGGCGCCGAGCGTGAGCGTGCCGGTGCCGACGGCCTGCCCGGGGAACTGACCCCTGACACCGCCGTGCAGCTGCAGCCACGGCATCGTCGTGGGGGCATGGCGCGCGACAGTGATCGTCGCCGCCTGCCCGAAGAGCTGCCCGACCGAGAGCTTGACGGGGCCGCCCGGCGACGTGCCGGCCTCCACCACGTGGATGTTGCGCTGGCCCAGATGACGATTGATCGACGCGTCCCACTCCGGCGTCGTCAGCGGATCGGCACACACGTCCCAGACGCGCACCAGCAGGCACTCGTGGCCACCGTTCAGGTACGACGCCGCCCAGCTCTCCGGGCACTTGACGACCTTGTGGCAGTCCGGCTCGCCGCGCTTGCCGAGCCAGGTGACCGTCGAGCCGATGAGATGCGCGCCGACGGGGTTGAACCCCAGGGACGGGTCGCACCAGTAGAACTCGACGATGACCTCGCGAGCGGCTTGGTGGCCGAGGTTCCACACGTGCGCATACACGGTGTTGTCAGCGCCGGCGAGCGCGGTCTGCCCCAGCTGCGGCGGGATCGCCGGCGCCACCGCCGGGTGCACGCCCGCGAGGATGTAGACGTCCGGGCTCTCCCAGAACGGTCCGACGACCGGCCGGGTCCCGGTGTCCCCGGGGTTGGCCCGCATGAAGAGGTACGGCAGCTGCATGTCCTTGCGGTCGCCGGGCCAGTGACCCCTGCCGGGCGGGTGGTGCAGGTCGCCTGGCGTCAGGGGATCCCCGAGGCCGCCGTCGTTCGTCCCCGGGTGTCGCGCGGGGCGTCCGCCGCCACCGTGCCCGCCGTGGTTGCCGTGCCCGTCGCCGTGCCCGCAGCCGCCGTGTCCACCGTGCTGCCGGCAGTCGCTGCACCCGCAGTCGCACCGGTCGCCGACGAGCTCGATGACGCTCTCGACGAGGCGGACGACCGGCTCTGGGCGGCACCCGCAGTGACAGCCCACCGGGTGCCGGTCGTGATGCTGACGGTCCTCGTGGTGCACGTGCACGTGCCCGTCGTGGTGCTCGTGCTCGTCGTGGTGCTCGTTCGATTCATCCTCGTGGTGCGACATCAGTCCTGCCTCCTCACGGTGTCGAGGTAGCGCGTGCGGATCGGTTGCTGGACGGCGTCTGGCGACGCGCCGTGCCAGTCGGGGCTGCCCTCGGACTCCACGACGGGCTTGGTGTACGGCTTGTGCCGCCCGTTCTCACCGGTCGCGTCCCCGCGGATCCAGTCCCAGCAGCGATAGCCGTAGCCGCGGTCTGCGTCGAGGTTGAAGTCAGGGACGGGACCCTGGTCGGGGTCGAGAACACGGCCCATCAGGTAGGCGCTGAAGGGGATGGCGTCACCGAGCGGGCTGTGGTCGGTCGCGGGGTCGCGCCCGATCGCCTGCTCGTTGAGTGCGTCGGTGACCGCTGGCGCCGCCGCTCGCTCGTACGACGTCCGCTCGCCCGGCGCGACCGGTCTGTCGGTCCTGAAGAACACGTCGTGCGGCATGGCGCCGCTCGGGTAGGGGCCGGAGACGGTCCGACCCTCGTGCCTGCCGAGCAGCTTGTGCACGAGCGCCTGGGTCCGGGGGTCGACGCCGGCGTAGTCCAGCTCGGCCTGCACGTCCGACAGCTCCGTAGGTGTGCCGTAGGTGTGCTTGTCGGGTCGTCGGGACAGGATCGGGTAGGCCCAGGGGCGGTGGAACTCGTCGGCGTCCTCGCTGCCGAGCTGGCGCGGGCGCACGGGCAGGAACGGGTACTGGTCGTTGCGGGGGTTGGTCGGCTCGATGATCAGCGACGGGTCGCGGTCGAGGTGACCGAACGGGTCGGTGGCGTCGCTGAGCGCCTGCAGGAATGCCTGGTCGACGGTGTTTCCGAGCTGGATGAGGGAGTGGTCGATCTCGTTCGGCTGCACGAGCTCGCCGTCTTTGCTGAGCTCTCCGTGCGGAAGCAGGAACCCGGTGTGCGCCAGGATCTCGTGGGTGTTGTTGACGATGTCCCAGGCCCACATGGCCAGCTGGTACAGCCCCCACCGGATCGGGTAGGTGCCGGGGCTCGCGACGGCCTTGATCAGGTCCCCGACGAGCTTGGCGATGGCCCCCGCCTCGTGGGCGAGCCAGTCG
>JAYTSH010000404.1:0-4473 GCA_043745755.1 Cellulomonas sp.
TGAACCATCTTGGCATCGACTACTTGGCACACTGTTGAGTTCTCAAGGAACAGACGCGCATCCCGCAAGGTCTCACGACCCGCCCGGAGGCAACCGTTCTAACTTAGCGGAGTCGACGCCCCCCGTCAACTTGCTCGTTTCCGAAGTCGCTGCGAGGATGCCTTCTCCCCCCCGGGCACAACAGCGTCGTGGCGACAGAGTCGCCGTCAATGTTGAGCCGGGAGTGGTCGCCCTCCGGGACCAGCCACCACAGCGGACCATCTCTGGTCCTTCTCGGTGTCCGTTCCTCCCTGCCGGGCGACAACGTGAACACTACGCAGCGCCCAGGCGAACCGTCAAATCACGTCGGCGTGACGCCCATCACGCGCATGGACTCTGACCAGCACAGATACCCGGAGCTCGGGCACCCAGTGACGTCAGTAGAGCGCGCTGGCCAACGCCCGACGGGCTGGTCCGACCCGCGGATCGTCGCTGCCCACGATCTCGAACAGGTCGATCAGCCGCACGCGGATGGCCTCACGCTCGTCCCCGGCCGTCGCGCGCACCAGGTCGACGAGGCGGGTGAACGCGTCGTCGACATTCCCCCCGAGCACATCGATGTCCGCGACGAGCAGCTGTGCATCGACGTCGCGCGCGTCCGACGCTGCCGCAGCTCGAGCGGTAGACAGGTCGGCGTCGCTCGTTCGCACCAGGAGGTTGACCTGAGCAAGACCCGCGCGTGCCATTCCGTCGCGCGGGTTCTCCCGAAGTGCTTGGGCATACGCATCCGCGGCCCCTGCCAGGTCGTCCCGCTCGATCGCGTCGAAGGCAGCCTGGTGCAGCGGCGGGAGCGGCGGCTCCTCCGGTTCCGCCGGCGGCTCTTCGCTCGTCGGTGCGGATGCGCCGACGGTGCCGGTCACACCGTTCGCCGCAGCCGCGGCGACGACCTGGTCGAGCACGCCACGCAGCTGCTCGAGCGGGTGCTGTCCCTGGAACAGCGGCAGCGGCTGACCCGCGATCACTGCGACGACGGCCGGCACGGCCTGCACCGAAACTTGGAACGCGGCGGCGACCTGCGGGTTGGCCTCGGCGTCGATGCGCGCGAGCAGGAACCTCCCGGCGAAGTCGTCGGCGAGGGTGCCGAGGTCACGCGCGAGCGCGATGCTGACCTCGCTCCACAAGGCCCACAGCAGCACCACGACCGGGTGCTCGGTCGAGCTCTCGACCAGCGAACCGAAACCCGCCTCGTCGACGTCGACCACGTAGGTGCCCGCCACCGGCAGTCCGCCCGGACTTCCCGGCGGTGGCGTGGCCGGGCGCGTGAGGGCAGCGAGATCGACCGCTCCGCGGACGTCGAGGCGCGGCTGGTTGACGGGGGGCTGACTCATCGTTTGGACTCCTGCGTGTAGCGGTTCGTCACTCGCCGGTGACGGAGGTCAGTGAGTGCTCCGCTGCGAGCACCTGGATCTGCGTGGTCGTCGAGCCTGCCGGCGGCACGTAGAACGCGACGACGTCAGTCCACGTCCGCACCGAGCTCTTCGTCACGCTCGCTCGGCCGGCCAGCGCCGCCTCGAACGCGTCGTCGAGCGCGACGCTGCCCTGTGCGACCGCGATCGTCGTCTGGGTCGTCATGGCGCCGACGACGATGGCGCCGCCGTCGGCCGTGGCCAGCGCGACGATGCCGCCGGCGGCGGGCGTGTACGTCTCGGTGACGGTCGCGACCGCCTTGAGGCTCTCGGAGTACGCCGCCCGCCTCGTCTCGATGTACGTGCGAAAGAAGTCGGCGGGGAAGGCGCCCGCAGACGTCGACGTATCACCGTTGGCGAGCACGTCGGCGTACTGCGCGAGCGTCTTGGCCGGACTGAGCAGGAGCCCGGTGGCGTCGACGGCGATGGGGGCACTGCCGTGGGCCGTGTCAGCGGTGCCCGGCATCTTCACGCCCGCACCGAGACGCGCCCAGCCCCACAGCCGGTACGGGTCGCGCGCCGTCGCCTGCGTGAGCACGAGGAGACGAGGCGCCTGGAGGTCGTCCGGCTGCTCCGTGACGACGAGCTCCGTCCGCGGCCACGTCGTGGTGTCCGGGACCACGAGCGTCTGGGCGCGTGTGGGCAGCACCGTCGGCGGCTTGGCACCGGCCGTTGCCGTTGCGCGCACATACTCGGCGGTCCGGATCGCGAGTGCCGGTCCGGTCAGTCGTTCCGGGAGGCCCGCCGGGTCGAGCGTTGCGTCGGAGGAGTCGAGCACCGCGCCGATCCGCGACAGGACGCCCTCCGACTGGGCGACGCTCAGCACCGGAAGAGCGACCGCCGGCGCCGCCGGAGGCTCAGGCTGCGGCAGCGATGCGGCACATGCACCGAGGGACAGTGCGAGGGCACCCGTCACTGTGACCCGCGTGGCATGGCGAAACCCGGCCCTCATCTGTGCGTCCCCTCGTCGGTGGCTCCTGCGGCGTCAGATGCTTCCCCAGCGTCGTACCCAGGAAAGCCCCACGCGCGGCGCCACGCATCGGCTCGCGCACTCGGCGGCTCGTCCGATGGTTCGTCTGTCGGCTCGTCGGGGGTCACAGGCTTCCCGGCAGCCCTGGTCGGGCGCGGCGCGAAGGTCCGATCCGGACCGCCGCCCCCCGCGGTGTCCGGCTGTGCGGCGCGGTGGGCCGATGAGGGACCAGCCGTGCCTCGTTCAGCACCGGGCCGCGGCGACGGCGACCGGGGCTGGGGCTGGGGCTGCACGCCACCGGGGACCCAGCCTCCCGGTGCGACCGGGCCACCGGGAGCGGTCCGCGCAACGCCCGGGGCGTTCGGGCGCAGGAAGTAGCTCGGTAGGGCGGCGGGCGAGGACGGCTGCCCTGCCGGTGTGTGCGGCGGCGAGGCGTGCGGCGGCACCGGTGCGCCCGACGGTTGGCGGGGCTGCGGGCGCGAGCCGTCGACGGACGGCGCCGACATGGGACCCGCTGCCACATTTGGCTCATGTTCGACACGAGGGCCTGTCGCGCGCCGTCCAGGCTCGCGGCGCGCGGCCGGCTGGGCGTCCGCGGGTGCCGGACCGGTCGCGGGTGGCGGAACTGGTGCTACCGGAGGCGCGTCGCCGGCACGCGCTCGAACTTCGGTCGGTGCCTCAGTTCTTGAGCCGGGGATGAGCAGCGGCTGAGCGCCGGTCACGGAGTCCTCCGATGCCCCACGTCCAGGGCGACGTGTTGTCGCGCCATTCGCCGCCTCCGCTTCACGCATCTGGCGGCGCGTGAGCACCAACCTCTGGGTCGCGTCGACCGAGGCCGCGCTCGTTCCGGCGCCAGATCCTGCGACGGTGACCGTCGGCACGGCGCCTGTGAGGACTGGGTGCCACTCAGGTTCGGTCAGACCGCGCCGGGCACGGCGCCACAGGCGCGCGCCGAGACCCAACCCGGTCAGAAGGAGGAGCGCGCCGCCAACGACACCGGGCCACTGCCAGGGCGTCGTGACAGTACGCGGCCACGCAAGCTCGATGACGGGCGGCGGCTCGCCGAGGCTGGCGACGAGCAGACTCCACCGGCCCGGCTGAGCATCCCAGGTGAGTGTTGCTGTGCCGTTGCCGGTCGCCTGCTTCACCCAGAGGTCGGAGCCCGACGGGTCGGCGACCGCTGCGGTGGCACCGCCGGCGCTCTCACCGGTCGCAGAGGCGGACGGATCGCTCGCCGCAGGTTCGCTCGCCGCCGATTCGCGCGCGGCGGGTTCCACGGCCGCCGACGCGGCGGGCGTAGGGGCCCGCTCGGCCACCGGTTCGGTCCGCAGAGCGTGCCAGCCCGCCAGCCCCGTGACCTGAGCATGGGCGTCCGTGCCCACCCACCCGGCGACGTCGGTGTCACGACCGACGGCGATCACCACGGGAGTGTCGTTCGCCGCGCGCACCGTGACTGTGACCGGATTGCCGGCGAGCTCGAGGACACCGGGGTCAGCGACCACCAGGTGCGCGTCAGGTGAAGCCGTCGCGACCAGGATGTCGTCACCCCGCCACACGGTCGACGAGGCGACCCCGAGACCGATGGCCAGGAGGCCGAGCACGCCGAGCATGGCGGCGATGAGTCGTTGGAGCACGCGGGATCCTCTCGAACGTGACAGTCCAGGATAGGCAGGTGCACGCGGCCATGCGGAACGAGTGTCGGCACGGCTGCTCGGGATGAACCCGTACCAGCCACCGACCAGGACCGTTACCCTGGCACCAGACTTGTCGCCGACCGAACCGGCGCCCGCGCGCTCTCAGGAGGATCTTCCGTGCCAGAGGACCGTTCGCCCTTCCCCGTGGTCAACTTCCGCGGTTACGACCGGGACGCGGTCGACGGTCGCCTCGCCGCGTTGGAGCAGGCACTGACTGACGCCCGTGCTCAGGTCGAGTCGCTCGACAGCCGCGCGATGCAGGTCTCGGGCGAGCTCTCCGAGGCGCACCGCCAGCTCCGTGAGGCCGAGCGCCCCACGTACTCGGGCCTCGGCTCGAGGATCGAGCAGCTGCTGCGGTCGGCGG
>JAYTSH010000405.1:0-4849 GCA_043745755.1 Cellulomonas sp.
GCAGGCCCTCGACCTCCTCGTCGGTGAGCTCGCGGCGCACCTTTCCGGGCACCCCCGCCACGAGCGAGCGCGGCGGGATCACGGTCCCCTCGAGGACGACCGCTCCGGCGGCCACGATCGAGTCGTGCCCGACGACGGCGCCGGTGAGCACCGTCGCGTTCATCCCGATCAGGCAGCCGTCCTCGATGGTGCAGCCGTGGACCACCGCACCGTGCCCGACGCTCACGCCGCTGCCGACGATCGCCGGGGAACCCTGCTCGGTGTGCACGACGACGTTGTCCTGCAGGTTCGACCCGGGTCCGATCTCGATCTCGTCGATGTCGCCACGCAGCACCGCGCCGAACCAGATGCTCGCGTCGGCATGCACGCGCACCTTGCCGATGAGCGCGGCGCTCTGGGCGATCCACGCGGTCTCGTGCACCTCGGGCGTGCGTCCGGCGAACGGCAGGGAGATCATGCGGCCCAGGCTAGACGGCCCGGCGCGGCAGGACGCACGTCGGCTCCGGCGCATGCGGAATTTGTCAAGATCGATGAGGCCGGAAGAGAACCCCGACGTGGCGCGGTTGTTGAGCGTCAACCCCCACCGGCAAGCGCTACTACTGGTGGTGACCCCGACAAGTGCTCCCCCCGAACGCGGCGACCCCCAGTTCAACAACCGAAGCCGATCGGCCCCGAACGGAAACCTAGCAGGACACCGACCGGGTGCGCAGCCGGTTGGAGAACCAATAATAGTGACCGGTGGTCAATGACGCTACGTCTCCTCGGCTTGGTCGGTCGCCGGGGCGAGCGGGTGCCACGCCCGGTCCCAGCAGACGCTCAGTGCGGACGCCGTGCATAGCCAACGATGGCCGAGGCGACAAACAGCACGATGCTCAGGCCGAGGACGACGAGTCCGACCCCGCCGTGCCCGGCCGCAGCCGGAGCTGGGGTGGACGCGTCGGACGCGTCGATCTGCACGCCGAGGACCCACCAGACATAGGCCGCCGCGCCGACCCCGGCGACTGCCGACACTGCCATCAGCCAATACGTCAACTGCGACGAGCGGCCAGCGAAGATGAGTCCCACGAGCACGAGGACGAGTGCGACGAGCAGCACCACCCCGAAGAAGCCTCCGCCGAGGAACGCCAACGCCATCAGGGCGATGATGCCGATCCAGAGAAGCACGGCGGCGCCGATGCCACTCCCACCGAGAAGGGCCTGACCTCCCCACCGGGCCCGGCGACGCAGCGCGACTCGCGTCGCACCCCGCACGACCCCGGGGCGGTCGGCGTCGATGTCGCTCGCCTCCGCCAGGTCGCGTTCCCATTCCTCCGCATAGCGATCGCGCTCATTCTTCGGGGTCAGGCGAATCGCGGTGCGCAGTCGCCGGTCACTGTGGGTCATGGCCGATCCTCAATGTCGATAGTGTCGAGCGCAGCCCCTTCGACTCCGCCCACGTGCGCCCGTGCTCGGTCAAGGCGTACAAGCGCCGCCGCGGCCCGGGCCTGTCGGTATCAGACTCCCACCGAGACGACACGAGTTGTTGGCGCTCGAGCCGTTCCAGCAACGGGTAGACCGTCCCTGTTGGTCGGCCCGATGCCGACGACAGCCTCAAACCCCAGATCTCCTCCCTCGCCTCGAGGAGACACGCGAGCACGTCCCGCAGCGCGGGAGTCAAGCGAAGGTATGTGCTCACGATCTAACTCTATATAGGTAGGTAGGAACTAGCAAGAAGCCCCTCAGGCCGGTCTTCTCGCGCGCCGCCACTGATGGACGATGAAGAACCGCGCCACGGGGTCGCGCAGGGCGTCGCGCCGACGAGGATGCCTGTCGCCGGCACGTCGGCGACGCGGGACGCGGCGCGCGAGAAGGCGCTCAGGAAGCGAGATTGGCTCATCGCAATCGGGGCTCCTGTGAGTCGGGCAGCGGGTCGCTGGCTGGCGGGGGTCGAAGACTTCCGATGACGGCGCTTCCTTCCCATGGAGACTCCCCCAACACGGCATGGCTGTCAGGGTTTTCGCAGCAGCCGTCCACCTTGCCGTCCCGGCCAGTTCCGGAACGGTGGCCGCGTCAGTGCGGCTGGTGGCCGAATCGCACGTACCGATGCGCCGTCGCGGGAACGGTGCCCAAGAGTCCTACGCGCGGCACCCTGTTGCCACCGTAGGCTCCTGGGTGAGCCAAGCGCCGACCAAGGGATCAAACATGGGCAGCATGGCGCCCGTCGACAACGAGACGGTGAGCCCGAGGACCGCGATCGCGGTCCTCACCTCCGGCGGAGACGCCCAGGGCATGAACGCAGTGGTCCGGGCAGTGGTCCGGACAGCCATCGGTGCCGGGGCGGACGTCTACGCGGTCTACGAGGGCCTGCAGGGCCTGGTGGACGGCGGCGACCGGATCAAGAAGTTCGACTGGGGCTCGGTGGGTTCGATCCTGCACCGCGGCGGCACCGTGATCGGGACCGCCCGCTCGGCCGAGTTCCGCCAGCGCGAGGGGCGGCTCAAGGCCGCTCGCAACCTCGTGCAGCACGGCATCGACCGCATCGTCGTGATCGGCGGGGACGGCTCGCTGTCCGGGACCGACCTGTTCCGCAGCGAATGGGGCGGGCTGCTCGCCGAGCTCGTCGCGGCAGGCGAGATCACCGCCGAGCAGGCCGCGCGACACGGCAGCCTCATGACGGCCGGCGTCGTCGGCTCGATCGACAACGACATGGTCGGCACCGACATGACGGTCGGTGCCGATACGGCACTGCACCGGATCATCGAGGCGATCGACGCGCTCTCGAGCACCGCGGCGAGCCACCAGCGCTCGTTCGTGGTGGAGGTCATGGGCCGGCACTGCGGCTACCTCGCCCTGATGAGCGCGATCGCCGGCGGCGCCGACTATGTGCTGATCCCGGAGAACCCCCCGCCCGACGGCTGGGAGGACGAGATGTGCGCCCAGCTGCGGGCGGGGCGCGCTGCCGGACGCCGCGACAGCATCGTCGTCGTCGCCGAGGGCGCCCGGTCCCGGTCCGGCGAGCCCATCACGAGCCAGGGCGTCCGCGACCTGCTCGAGGAGCGGCTCGGTGAGGACACCCGCGTCACGATCCTCGGGCACGTGCAACGAGGCGGCACCCCCAGCGCGTACGACCGGTGGATGCCGACTCTCGTCGGCCACGCGGCGGCCATGGAGGTCCTGGGCGCCGGCCCGGACGACGAGCCGCAGCTCATCGGCATGCGCAACAACCGGGTGCACCGGAGCCCGCTCATGGAGGCCGTCCAGCGCACCCGTGAGATCCCCGGGCTGATCGACGCCGGCGACTACGAGGGTGCGATGGCCGCACGCGGCTCGACCTTCAGCGAGATGGTGCAGGTCTTCCAGCGCATCGCGCAGGTGGCGCCGACCGACCTGCCGGCGGGTTCGCGGATCGCCATCGTGCACGCGGGCGGGCTCGCGCCCGGCATGAACACCGCCGTGCGGGCGGCCGTGCGCTTCGGCCTGTCCCGCGGGCACACGATGCTGGGCGTCCGGGGCAGCTTCCAGGGCCTCATCGACGGCGACGTGAGCGAGCTGACCTGGGGGGACGTCGACGGCTGGGTGAGCATCGGTGGTGCGGAGCTCGGCACGAGCCGCGCGGCCCCCGGGGTCGAGCAGTACTACGCGGTGAGCCGCGCGCTCGAGAACCACGACATCCAGGCGCTCCTGGTGATCGGCGGGCACCGCGCCTACGAGACGATCCACCGGATGCTCCAGGAGCGGGACCGCTACCCCGGGTTCCAGGTGCCCGTCATCTGCCTGCCGACGACCATCGACAACAACCTGCCCGGCTGGGACATGGCCATCGGTGCCGACACGGCGCTGTGCGCGATCGTCAGCTCCGTGGACCGGCTCAAGCAGTCGGCGATGGCGTCGCGCCGGTGCTTCGTCGTCGAGGTCATGGGGCGCTACTGCGGCTACCTGGCGTTCATGGGCGCCCTGTCCGTCGGTGCCGAGCGCGTCTACCTCCACGAGCAGGGCGTGCACCTCGCCGATCTCACCCACGACGTCGCGACGATGGTGGCGGGCTTCGCGGCCGGCCGGAGCTTCCACCTGGCGATCCGCAACGAGGCAGCGAGCGTCGGGTACACGACGGAGTTCCTGTGCCAGCTGTTCACGGAGGAGTCGGGCGGGCACTTCGACGTGCGCCCGATGGTCCTGGGCCACCTGCAGCAGGGCGGCAACCCCACGCCCTACGACCGCGTCCACGCGACCCGGCTCGCCGCGTACTGCGTGGACTGGCTCTCGGGTCAGATCGTCGAGGGCAAGCGGGAGTGGGGCTTCGTCGGGCTGACGGACGACGCCCTGACCACGGTGCCGATGAAGGCCATGACCGACCTCGTCGACACCCAGTTCCGCCGACCGGTCGACCAGTGGTGGCTCGAGCTGGAGCCGATCATGGCGGCCCTCGCGAACGAGCCGCCCGAGTAGGTACCCCGTCGCACGCGAGCGGGGCGACGCCCGTCGGCATCGCCCCGCTCGCATTCACTCCCGTCCGCCGCGGCGCGCAGGAGCCTCACACGAGGGCCGGCACCCGCTCCTCGGGGACCTCGGCGACGGTGCGAGCGGCGGGCCGAGCCGTGATGAGCACGCTCGCGACGACGGCCGCGGCGAGCAGGAACCCGACGGCCCACCAGATCGCGACGGAGAACCCGTGCACGACGCCGGTCGCCATGGCGAGCTGGCTCGTGCCGTGCGTGGCGAGGTAGCTCGCCGTGGCCGACGTGGCGACGGTGTTCAGCAGGGCGATCCCGATCGAGCCGCCGACCTGCTGCGACGTGTTGACCATGGCGGAGGCGACCCCGGCGTCCCGCGGTGCGACACCGAAGGTCGCCGTGCTCATCGCGGGCATGAA
>JAYTSH010000406.1:0-2742 GCA_043745755.1 Cellulomonas sp.
GCGGGATCGGACGCGGGAGCCGCGACGATCGTCGTGTACTCGAGCGCTCCGGCCTCTTCGAGGGAGGCACGCACGGCCGCGATCGTCGAGCCCTTCTGACCGATCGCGACGTAGATGCAGCGGACCTGCTGCTGGGGGTCGCCCGTCGCCCAGTTGGCCTTCTGGTTGATGATCGTGTCGATCGCGATCGCGGTCTTGCCGGTCTGGCGGTCGCCGATGATGAGCTGGCGCTGGCCGCGACCGATCGGGATCATCGCGTCGATGGCCTTGAGGCCGGTCTGCAGCGGCTCGTGGACGCTCTTGCGGTCCATGACGCCGGGCGCCTGCAGCTCGAGCGCGCGGCGGCTGTGCGTCTCGACGTCACCGAGACCATCGATCGGATGGCCGAGCGGGTCGACGACCCGTCCGAGGTAGCCATCGCCGACGGCGACCGAGAGGACCTCTCCGGTCCGGCGGACCTCCTGGCCCTCCTCGATGCCGGTGAACTCACCGAGGACCACGACGCCGATCTCACGGACGTCGAGGTTCAGCGCGAGGCCGAGCGTGCCGTCCTCGAAGCGCAACAGCTCGTTGGCCATCGCACCCGGCAGTCCCTCGACCTGGGCGATGCCGTCGCCGGCGAGGCTGACACGACCCACCTCCTCGGAGACAGCCTGGGTCGGCTCGTAGGACTTCACGAAGCTGTCCAGCGCAGCGCGGATGTCCTCCGGCCGGATCGTCAGCTCAGCCATTGCTCTTCTCCTGTCGTGGCGCACGCGGCGCGTACGGTCAAACGTGTTGGTGGGACGTCGCGCGCGGCGCGCGGCGCGTCAGCTGGCAAGTTGTCGTCGAGCATCGGCAAGGCGAGCGAAGACTGTCGAGTCGATCACGTCGGGCCCGACCTGGACCCGCAACCCACCGACCACGTCTGGCGCCACGATGACGTTGAGCTGGATCGCACGACCATAGGTCGCCGCGAGCACGTCGAGCAGACGATCGCGTTGGGCGGGGCTCAGGTCGGTCGCGGACGTCACCGTCGCGACCTGCCGGCTGCGGCGATCAGCAACGAGGTCGCCCACGTAGCCGAGCGTCGCGACGTAGCGGCGACCGCGAGGTGCAGCGGCAGCGCGCCGGGCCACGACCTTAGTCGCAGCCGTGCCCTGCCCACCGAGGAACCCGTCGACAAGGGCGACGCGTCCGGCCGCCCGGATCCGAGGCTCGTACAGCCCACGGCGCAGCTCGCGCTGCCCGGCGAGGGCCCGCGTGATGCGGAACAGCTCCTCTTCGACCTTTTGCAGACCGCCGTCGCTCTCGGTGGACGCGAGCACGGCGTGCAACCCGAGCTCCTCGGTCGCATCGCCCAGGTCGCCGTCCTTGGACCAGCGCGAGCCGACGAGGTCACGAACCAGCTCGACGGTGCGCGGGTCCGCCGCCGTCAGCAGACGTGCGCCAAGGGCGCCCTTCGCGTCGGCGGCGACCGACGGGTCGGTGAGCGTACGACGCAACGACGCGGACGAGTCCAAGGCGTCGACGAAGGCGAAGAGCTCCTCGCCCAGCGTCAGGGCCTGCACGCCCGCAGCGGCCAGGACCGGCTCGAACCGGTCCCGGGCCGACTGCAGCGACGCCCGACTCGTGCCCCGCATCAGTTCCCCTTACCGGCGTTCGTCGTGGTGCTGGCCTCGAGCTCGTCGAGGAAGCGGTCGACGACGCGCGACTGGCGTGCGGAGTCCTCGAGCGACTCGCCGACGATCTTCGACGCGAGCTGGGTCGCGAGCGCGCCGACGTCCGCGCGCAGCGACACGGACGCCTGCTGGCGCTCCGCCTCGATCTGCTTGTGCGCCGTCTCGACGAGGCGTGCAGCCTCCTCGTTGGCCTTCGTCCTGTGCTCGGCGAGGATCTGGCTGCCCTCCGTGCGGGCGTCCTCGCGGATCCGGGCTGCCTCGGTGCGGGCATCCTGGAGCTGCTGGTGGTACGCCGCGAGCGCGATCGCAGCCTCGGCCTGAGCCGACTCTGCCTTGGCGATGCCGCCCTGGATCAGCGCGGTCCGCTCGTCGAGCACGGCCTGGAACTTGGGCAGGACGTACCTGTAGAACGCGAACGCGATGGCTGCCAGGACGACTGTCGACCAGAGGATGTCGTAGGGCGCAGGAATGAGCAGCGCGAGCCCGTCCGGCTCCCCTGTCGTCTCCGCGGCCGTGAGGACTGCCGCGGACAGCGCGGCGGCGATCACTTGAACAGGAACCCGGTGATCAGGCCGAGGAGGCCGAGGACCTCGACGAAGCCGATGCCGATGAACATGGTCGTGCGCAGCTGGCCGGCGACCTCGGGCTGACGCGCGATGCCCTCGACGGTCTTGCCGATGAGGATGCCGAGGCCGATGCCCGGGCCGAGCACCGCAAGGCCGTAACCGATGGTCGCGATGTTGCCCGAGACCTCGGCGAGGACGGTGGTGGTTTCCGCAAGTGCCACGGTGACTCGTTCCTTCCGTTCGACGTCGGCCGGGCGGCCGAACGTCAGTTCGTTGACGGGGACCGTGCGGCCCCCGGCGGGTTGGGTCTCAGTGCTCTTTCGAGACCGACAGGTCGATGTAGACGGCGGTGAGGATCACGAAGATGTACGCCTGGAGGGTCGCGACGAACACCTCGAAGAGAGTGAAGATGAAACCGCCCACGACCGTCAGTACGCCGAAGCCCTTCATCGCCGGAGCAGCCTCGAAGAGGAAGTACTGCGTCGCCGAGAAGCAGAGTGCCAGCATGAGGTGGC
>JAYTSH010000407.1:0-5297 GCA_043745755.1 Cellulomonas sp.
CATGTCGAGCGTGCCGGTGTAGATCGTCGACTCGCGCCCCTCGGGATAGCGCGAGAACCACTCAGAGTGCGGGTGGTGCTCGATGTCCACGTACCCGGCGAGATAGGCCGCGTTGAACGTCGTGGTCGACAGCTGCGACAGGCCGCCGCCCATGCCCTGGACGTGCTCGTTGTTGACGAGCACACCGGCGTCGATGTAGCCGTTCCCGGCCGTGACCGGGCCCAGCGCCTCGGTCAGGCTGAAGGTCCCGTCGGGCAGCACGATCGTGCCGGTGATGTTCGCCGCACCGTTCGTGATGTTGGCGGTGCGCTTCGGCTCGGACGTGAGCGGCGTGGCGAACTCCGAGATGATCTCCTTGATCCCCAGTGCCGTCAGCTTGTCGGTCGACTGCGCCGGGTCGGTCTGGAGGAGTGCGACCGTCGCGGTCCGATCGCTGGCGACCGCGGCCGCAGCGACGGCACCAGCCAGCGCCCGAGGGTCGAGGGTCGTGCCGGCCTGGCCCGGCACGATGACAGGTGCGTCGTTCTGGAACTCGAAGTGCGCGTCCGCGGACGCCGTCAGCAGGTTGGTCGTCCGGGCCAGCACCTCGGTGACCAGCTTGGGGCCGTCGAGCTTGAGTGCCAGGGCGGAGCCCTCCGCCGCGAAGCTCGCGACCGAGGCCAGCGCCTTGACGGGCAGCGACACGAGCTGGCCGCCGACCTGCACCGCGACCGGGGCGGACGTGAGCCGTGTCGCGACCTCCGCCATCGCCTTGTCAGTCTCGGCCTGCGTGATGTCAGGCTCGAGAGCGACGGTGGCGAGCGTGAGCGGCCGAGCAGCCGTCAGCCACTGGGTACGCAGAGTGTCCGCGGCAGCGGCGGCGTTGAGCTTCCAGCCGTCGACTGCCGCAGTCTCGTGCGGCTTTCCGTCGGCGAACACGATGGCGCCGTCGATCGGCGCCTGGCTCAGAGAACCACCGAGCGCCTCGACCGCGGACGCGAGCGCAGCGTCGTCCACGTGAGTCACCGGCTCCTGGAGGCCGATGCCGAACAACAGGTTCCACAGCCGCACCGGGTGCAGGTCGAACCCGACGAGTCGCGACACCGTCGCCGGGGCGTCGACCGTCAGCCCGGCGCTCGCCGGGTCGACGGTGCCCGTGACGTCACCCGCGGTGACCGCGACGGGCTCGGTCGTCACCGAGGCGAGACCCGACCGGAGCGCTGCGACTGCGGCGTCCTGGTCCAGCCCACCGATGTCGACGCCGGCCACGGTGGCCCCGCGCGGGACCTTCGACGCGACCGCGTAGCACGCACCGACGTAGACGGCGCCGAGCACGATCACGATCGACAGGATCCACAGGAGGACCCGCGGCCAGCGACGTCGACCCGAGTCTGCCTCGAACACGTCGAGCGGTGACGTCGGCGCGTCCGCGACCTGGGTGGCGCGCGCCGGGAACGGACTGAGGTCGCCTGACTTCGGCGTGGACCCGACGTTGGCCGGCGCAGCCTCCTGCGCCGCTGACACCGCTGGCCCGATGGGGGCCAGGGCACCCAGCGAGGTCTGCACCGGCCCCGGCGCCGGAATCGGCGTAGCGGCCGCGGCGGGGACGGCGGGGGTGGCAGCTGCGACCGGGCGGCCCGGGATGCCGGGGACGCGTACCACCTGGCCGGGAACCGGCGGGGCGCTCAGGACGAGCGGGGTGGTCGGCACAGGCGTGGCGGCGACCGGAGGCGCAGTCGCGAGCGGAGGCGCAGTCGCGAGCGGAGGCGCCGTCGCGACCGGAGGCGCCGTCGCGAGCGGAGGCGCCGTCGCGAGCGGAGGCGCCGTGCGAACAGGAGGTGCCGTGACTGCCGCGGGTGTCACAGGCACCGGCGGTGCGACCGCCTCACGCGGCTCGACGGGCACGGGCACGATCGGGATCGCGGGAGGAGTCGTCGTCGGGACGTTGACGGCACCCGCAGCCGCGACGGCATCCAGCAGGGGGGTGCGCGTCGGGCTGGTCGCGCGGGGTGCACCGGCCGGCGCCATGATCGCCGTCGCGGTGCCATCCGCGACCGCGCGGTTGAACGGCGCAGGGGGCTGTGGCACGACCGGGCGCGCAGGTTCAGCCGCGACCACAGGCTCCGCGTCAGCCACAGGCTCCTGTGCCTTCTCGAGCTCGGGCAGGGCCACGACCTCGGCGGCACGCGCTGGCGCAGCATCGGTCGACGGCTCCGGCGCAGCTTCGGTCGACGGCTCCGGCGCAGCATCGGTCGACGGCTCCGGCTCGTCCTGCCTCGACGGCCCCGCCACGTCGGCCACGGTCTCCAGCACGTCAGCCTCGGGTTCGGGCTCGTCGTCGATCGACGGCTCCGACTCGTCGGCGGCCGGCGGCACCAGCTGCGGGTCCACGACGTCGTCCATGGGCTCGAACTCGGTCCCGACGTCGGCGGCACCGGTAACAGCATCGTCGGACGGGGGGCCGGTCTCGTCCGAGACGGGCTCGCTGCCCGTCGTCGCCGCTTCCGCGCGCGCATCGTCTCCGCGCTCGGTGCTGCTGCCCATCGGTGCTCCCCCTGCTGTGTCGTGCCGTCGGACTGTGCGGGCTCGATTCTACGGGCGGGCGAGCACCCCCCGGGGCCGTGCCGCGCCAAGTAGACCGTCGTGATCCCTGGTCAGACGACGGGACGCATGCGACCCCGCAGGTGCACGATCCCGCCAGCCGACGGGGCACCCTGACGCGCCTCGAGCACCGTCCCGACGACGATGTCGTGGTCGCCTGCCGGGTGGACCGCAGCGGTACGGCACTCGAACCACGCCGCGGCATCGTCGACCCAGGCTGCGCCCGACCGCGGCGCGCGGGTGTGCGGGACCCGCGCGAGCTGCCCGACCGCGGGGCGTCCGGGCGACGCGAGCCAGGCCGCGACCGGTTCTGCGGTCTCGGAGAGCACGCTCACGGCCCACAGGTCCACGTCGTCGAGCGCGTCACGGAACCGCGCGTCCACGTGGACGCAGAAGAGCAGCATCGGAGGGTCGAGGGAGACGGACGTGACGGCGCTGGCCGTCATGGCGTAGTCGATGCCGCGCCAGTGCACCGAGACGACGACGACGCCCGCGGGCAGCCGGGCGACCGCTGCGCGGTAGACGTCCGGATCGGCCGCACGGTCGATGTCCGGATCCGCCGCGCTGCCGGGACCCACAGGCACGTCGGGCACGTCGGGCACGTCGGGCACGTCTGTCATGACCTCGGCGACCGGGTCCGGTGGGTGCGGACCATGGGCTCGTCGCTGAACCATCGGCGGGGTGCGAATGCTGCGGCGCCGGTCACCAGGGCGGCACCGATGATCCACACCCAGCCGATCGAGTCGCCGGCCGGCACGAGCACGTCCCCCCCCGGACCGCTCTGCGAGAGCACCTGGACGAGCAAGAACAGGCCACCCGCGTACGCGACGAGCGACACGTAGCCCGACCAGGCACGGACCGCTACGCCCGCCGCGAGCACGAGGACCAGCGCGGCCACGACGCCCCACGGGGCGAACGCGCGGTGCGCGACGGTCCCGACAGTGCCGACGACCCCGCCGAGGACGAGGGCGACGGCGGCGCGCACGAGGGCTCCGCCAGTGAAGGGCTGCACGGTGGTCAGGCTACCCGTCGCACCCCGGCCGGCCACGCGACGCCGTCGCCGCTCGGGCCGGGCGCGAGCCGGTACTCCTCGACGCCGAGCACAGGGGCGACGATGTCGTTGCTGAGCGCGTAGGAGCCGATGACGTCACCGGGGGCTCCCGGGGCGTCTCCGACCGACCACACGGTCGTGACGCCCTTGACCTGCGTCGCGTGGGCGCGCAACGCCGCGGCGAGGCGTGCGAGCACCGGACGGACGTCCACGGTCAGGCCGACCTCGCCGTCCGGGACAGCCACCGACGGCACCGGCCCGTCGGGGGCCGGGAATCCGGCGCGAAGGTCGCTCGCGACCAGCTGGGGGTTCGAAGCGAGCTCGCGGTACGCGGCGCGCAGGGACTCCTCGCCGCGGACCGCCCACAGGACCGCGGCCACGGCATGCGACGGCCCCGCCTCGGGGGCCCAGTCGGCGTCAGCGGCCAGCGCGACGGCTCGGGCCGTCACCTCGTGCGCCCGGACGTGGTCCGGGTGGCCGTAGCCGCCCCCAGGCTCGTAGGTGACGACGACGGCCGGCCGCCGGTCCCGCAGCACGCGTGCGAGCCGACCCGCTGCGTCGTCGAGCGGGACCTCGACGAACGCGCCTTCGGGCAGATCCTCGCGGCGCGCCGCCTGAGCGACGCCCGCCCACCCCATACCGGAATCCGTGAACCGCGCCCCGCTGGCGCCGCAGGGCTCGGCGGCGCGGCCGGTCACCGGCGCAGCGGCGTCCAGGAAGAGGTGATCGGTGACGCCGAGCGCCTCGAGCGCCGCCGCCAGCTCACGCTCTCGGTGGGCGGCCAGCGCTGGCCCGTCCCCGTCGAGGTGCGCGAGCGCCGGGCCGATGACCTCGCCGAGCTCACCGCGGGTGCACGTCACGACCGTCACGGGCAGGCCGGCGTCGGCCCACGTCGCGAGCAGCGCGCCCGTCGCGAGCGTCTCGTCGTCCGGGTGGGCGTGGACAGCCAGCAGGCCCCCCGGTGACGAGCCAGTCATCGCGCGGTCAGGCCCGCTTGGTCCGCGCGAACACGCGTGCGCGCTCGGACTGGTCGAGGATCACCTTGCGGATGCGGACCACCGTGGGCGTGACCTCGACGCACTCGTCCTCGCGGGCGAACTCGAGTGACTCCTCGAGCGTGAGGTGGCGCGGCGGGGTGAGGTTCTCGAACGTGTCGCTGGAGGCAGCGCGCATGTTCGTGAGCTTCTTCTCCTTGGTGATGTTGACGTCCATGTCCTCGTTGCGCGAGTTCTCGCCGACGATCATGCCCTCGTAGACCTCCTGCGTGGGGTCGACGAAGAACGATCCGCGCTCCTGCAGGTTGACCATCGCGAACGGCGTGACGGGACCCGAGCGGTCGGCGACGAGCGAACCGTTGATGCGTGTCTCGATGGCACCGACCCAGGGCTCGTACCCCTCGGCGATCGAGGACGCGATCCCGGTACCGCGCGTGTCGGTGAGGAAGCGCGTGCGGAACCCGATGAGTCCACGCGCCGGGACCATGAAGTCCATCCGGACCCAGCCGGTGCCGTGGTTCGCCATGGTCACCATGCGGCCCTTGCGCTGAGCGAGCAGCTGGGTCACCGCGCCGAGGTACTCCTCGGGGACGTCGATCGTCATGCGCTCCATCGGCTCGTGCGTCTTGCCGTCGACCTTGCGCGTCACGACCTGCGGCTTGCCGACCGTG
>JAYTSH010000408.1:0-2215 GCA_043745755.1 Cellulomonas sp.
CAGGATCACCGGTGCGGTCAGTGCGGCGAGCGCGATCGCAGCGGTGCGGGGCGCCTTGCCGGCCGCGAGCAGGACACCCGCTGCGGCCGTCGCGGCACCATGCACCCGGACGAGCGTCACGAGCTGGGCGCTCGTCGGTTGGCGGTAACGGTCAAGTGCGCCACCGAGCACGCCACGCGGGACGAAGCGGACAACGCTCTCGACACCGGCGCGTGCGCGCTCGGCGTGCGCCTCGGGTCGTCGTGCCGCGTCGTACCCCTCGGACACGAACCACGAGGCGAACAGAGGGCGGGCGATTCGGCGGAGCAGCATGGCGGTTCTCCTTGACGGCAGGGGACGGTGCGGGCGCAGGCCGCGCTCAGATGGCTCCGCCGGCCGCCGCGGGTGCATCCGCGGACTCGCCGCCGTCGCCGACCTGCTCGCGCGCGACGTAGTTCTCGAGGTCGAACAGGTTGTCGCCGGCCCGCGTCGCGACGGTGCGGAGCGTCGTGGCGGAGGCGACCTCTTCGACCTGCTCCTTCAGGAACCACAGGAGGAACTGCTCGCCGAGCGCGTCGCCCTCCTCGCGAGCGGCCCGGAAGATGGCCTCGATCTGCTCGGTGACCTGCTGCTCCTGGGCGAGCGCGAGAGAGATCGGGTCGAGGACCGACGTGAAGTCGTTCCGGACCGGTCCGCCGGACGGGATCTCGACCGGCAGGCCCCTGTCGAGCAGGTAGCGCACGATCATCAGCGCGTGGTTGCGCTCCTCGATGGCCTGCCGGTAGTAGTGCCGGGCCAGCTGGGGCAGGTCCTGGCCGTCGAACCAGACGGCTATCGCGACGTACTGCTGATGGGCGTCGAACTCGTGGCCGATCTGCTCGCGGAGCAGCTGCAGGTATCTCGAGTCAGTCATGACGTCACGCTAGCGCTCACGCCACATGTCTGCCGAGGGGCGTCGGAGGCGGGCAGGGAATCGCCAGGTACCACACCGCGTTGTGCGCATCATGAGCTGTGCACTCGCCGTGCGTCCGACCAGCAGGTACCTGCCCGGTATCGACGACCTCGTCTCGCCCGGGTGGAGCGGCCCCGCGTCGCGCCGCCGGGTGGTTGCGGGGCTAGGCTCATCGACGATGAAAGAGGACACTGACCGAGCGCCTGGCGCCGAGGACGACGCGGCACGCAGCGAGCGGTTCGAGACTGAGGCGCTGGTCTACCTCGACCAGCTCTACGGTGCTGCGCTGCGCATGACACGCAACCCTGCCGACGCCGAGGACCTGGTGCAGGAGACCTTCACCAAGGCGTTCGCTGCCTTCCACCAGTACCGGCCAGGCACGAACCTCAAGGCGTGGCTCTACCGGATCCTGACGAACACATTCATCAACACGTACCGCAAGAAGCAGCGTGAGCCGCTGAAGTCCGCGGCGGAGGATGTCGAGGACTGGCAGATCGCGCGTGCCGCGTCGCACACGTCCGCCGGGTTGCGATCGGCCGAGGCCGAGGCTCTCGACCACCTGCCGGACTCGGACGTCAAGGAGGCGCTCCAGAGCATCCCGGAGGACTTCCGGATCGCGGTGTACCTCGCGGACGTCGAGGGGTTCGCTTACAAGGAGATCGCCGAGATCATGGGGACGCCGATCGGGACGGTGATGTCCCGGCTCCACCGCGGCCGCGCCCAGCTGCGCGATCTGTTGTCTGACTACGCACGCGGCCGGGGACTCGTCGCCGCCGCACCCGCGGCACCGGAAGATGCCCGATGAGCGCCCGTGAGGAGCACGAGAGCACGTCAAGCCTGCACCTGACGGCGAGGGCGCACTCGGACTGCGGGGACGGATGCACCGAGGCGCTCGACAGGTTGTTCGAGTACATCGACTCGGAGCTGATCGAGCCCGACGCCGATCGGGTGCGCGCGCATCTGGCTGAGTGCCAGGGCTGCCTCGAGGAGTTCGACGTCGAGGCCGTCGTCAAGAAGATCGTCCGCCGCAGCTGCCAGGAGGCGGCGCCGGCTGAGCTCAGGGTGCGGATCCACGAGCGGCTCGTGTCGCTGCGCGTGCACGAGGGCACGGTCTAGCGAGCGGTCGGCTGACCGGGGGAGCGGACCGGGGCAGCCCAGGGAACGACGAAGGGCCCGGTGCTTGCGCACCGGGCCCGTGTCATGTCTCTGACGTCCGCGCGAACGACTCAGGCGTTCGGGCGGTTGCCGTGGTTCGCGGCACTGCCCTTGCGGGCGCGACGCTTG
>JAYTSH010000409.1:0-1959 GCA_043745755.1 Cellulomonas sp.
TATCTGGTGCCGCAGAAGCTGCGGCACCGTCAACAGCTGCTCGAGTCGCGGACCGATGATCGCTTCTCCGGAGCCCTGCGTGTGCTTGCCGTGACCGACCGCACCAGTCGGACCGCACGGGTGAGCGACTCCCGGGCCCGGTCAGGTGCGACGCCGGACTGCGCCGCGACAGCGGACAAGCGCGTCGGGCTGCTCACCCCGGGCCGGGGAGTCCCGCTCGTGGCGATCGGTGGTGCGAACGGAGGCAGTGCCGTGGATCGACCGCACGGAACGCAGGACAGGCTGAGTGCCGACGCGGCCAGACGTGCGGCTCAGCATCGCGCTGCCCAGGTGGCTGCTGTCGCGCGCCGCGGTGCGGCGGCCCGCCGCCGTGCCGTCCTCGCCGTCACGCTGCTCGTCGCGAGCATCGCGGGGTGGGCGGTCACAGGTCTGACCGCTGTGAGTGTTGCGGCCGGGATCGTGCCCAGCGTGCTGTTCGTCGGGGTGCTCGTGCTCGGCCGCCGCGCGGTGGTCTCCGGTCATGCCGCGGACGCCGAGTGGGAACGTCGCCGCCGGGAGCATGCGCTCGCGCCGGCGCGAGCCAGCGCGCACGCGCCCGCTGTGACCGGTCGGGCCGTGCGTCCGTCAGACTCGCACACCGAGGTCTTCGAGCGAATCCTCGACCAGGTGGCCCCAGGCCCAGCGGGAGCAACCCACGACGCGTCAGCCGACGCCGGCACCGTGGTCCGACGCAGCGCCCGCCAGGGCGAGCAGGCCGCTGGCGAGAGTGCCGAGGACGAGTGGTTGCCCGTCCCCGTGCCTCGTCCCACCTACACGCTCAAGTCGCCCGCGCCCCGCCGCGAGCCTGCGCCGCTCGGCGAGGTCGAAGGATCCACCGAGATGCGTGCCCCCGTCGAGGCACCTGCCGCGATCGCCGAGCCACCCGCGGGGACCACCGGCTCGATCAATCTCGACGAGGTGCTGGCACGTCGCCGAGCAGCCGGGGAGTGACCGGCACGGTTTCGTGACGGACAGGCTCTAGGTGTTAGGGTGTTGCCCGCTTGAGGGGCTGTGGCGCAGCTGGTAGCGCGCCTCGTTCGCATCGAGGAGGTCAGGGGTTCGAGTCCCCTCAGCTCCACCCTCACCAGGGCGGTCGCCCCGCGGAGACGCGGAACGACCGCCCTGTGGCATGTCATATCCCGGTCGAGGGCGCGGCACCTCAGATCCCGGGCCGCGCGACCTCCGACGGCGCGACCTCCCCAGGTGCAGCCTCGAACGGCGCGGCTTCGGGCGGCGCGGTCGGACCTGGCACTGCCGCGCCAGGCGCAGGTGTCCGACGCCGACTCGCCCACCGCAGCGAGGCCAGGACGGCGAGCGTGATCACGCCCGCGAACGCGAGCCACGGCAGCAGGACCCCGACGACGAGCACGAGCG
This sequence comes from Cellulomonas sp., assembly GCA_043745755.1. GTDB lineage: Bacteria > Actinomycetota > Actinomycetes > Actinomycetales > Cellulomonadaceae > Cellulomonas_A. The sequence continues at coordinate 1,414 of JAYTSH010000409.1, forward strand.
TGCCGAGCATGGTCACGAGGGCGCCCCACCCCGCCGCGAGCCCGCCCAGGAACCCGTGGGTGGTCGGCTCCGGGGCGTTGCCCGGCGTGGTCAGGGTGATGTCGAGCGTCGACAGAGCGACCTGCTCCGCCAGGCGAGCGCGTTGCGACTGCAGGCTCTCAAGGTTCGCCTGGCGCTCCGTCAGAGCGTTCTCGGCGGCGATCAGGTCCGCGTTCGACGTCGCACGCGAGAGCAGGTCCTCCATGCGGGCCACTGAGAGCTTCAAGGCTCTGATCCGGGCGTCGAGGTCCTCGGCGGTGCCAGTGACGTCCTGGGCGGACAGGTCGACCTGGTCGACGCGGCCGATGTCTTCGAGCTTGGCGAGGGTCGACGTCATGCTGGCCGACGGGATGCGGACCGTGAGCTGCGCGAAGGCGTCCCTGCCCGCGGCAGCGGTCTGCTCCTTGCGCGCGTCGACGCGGCCGCCCTCGCCCTCGACGAGCGCCACGACCGCAACCGCTGCCTTGCGCGGGTCGTCGACGGTGAGCTGGGCGGTGCCCGTCGTGA
>JAYTSH010000410.1:0-2907 GCA_043745755.1 Cellulomonas sp.
GCCCACAACCTGTCCTGGGCCGAGAACTACGGTGCGGGCGGCGTCGCGGGCGGGGCGAACATCTCGTTCACCGCTCCTGGCGGCAAGCCCGTGACCTTCACGTACGTGCTCGCGACGCACATCCTGACGATTCAGGTCACCGACGCGCCGCTGCCCGGCACGGGCGAGGAGCGGGCGCAGTGGATCGACGCGGGCACGATCGCGTGGCCGTCCGCGCTCGTCGCGGGGGCGGACCCCGCGACTCTGACCTTCGCGCTCCACGCGTCGCCTGACGGCGCGGTCGCTGTCGTCGACGGTGCGGTGACAGGTGGGACGAGTGTCGCGCTCACGTACGACTCGGCGGGCCTGACCGCCGCTGAGCTCGGCCGGTTCCCGGCGCTCAACGGATACGTCGCCTTGCATCCGGCCGGGATCGACCGTGCGGCCGTCGCCGAGCTGCTCAAGGGAGAGCTCTTGGTCACTCAGGCGGCCTCCGACGGGACCCTGAAGGCGGCCACCGGTGTCCAGATCCCCGGAGTTCTCGACGACTTGTACGCCGCGGATGGGGCACATCGTACGTTCGGTGCGACGTGGAGCAAGGCGCGTCCGACGCTCGCGGTGTGGGCGCCGACCGCCCAAGGCGTCGACCTGCTGCTGTGGCCTGCATCGGGCACGAAGGCCCCCGACACGAGCGCGGCACCCCAGCGCATCGCGATGGCCAGGAGTTCCGACGGCTCGTGGACGGTCCGCGGCGACAAGGGTTGGAAGGGCGCCGCGTACCGGTACGCCGTCTCGGTGTACGCGGCGACCACCGACAAGGTTGAGGTCAACGAGGTCACCGACCCGTCGTCGGTCGCCCTCACCCTGAACTCGACGCACTCGGTCCTCGTCGACCTCGCTGACCCGGCCTACCGGCCGAGGCAGTGGGAGAAGGCCAAGCAACCCGTCGTGGCACCCGTCGACCAGACGATCTACGAGCTGCACGTGCGGGACTTCTCGATCAACGACCAGAGCGTCCCTGCCGCCAAGCGCGGGACATACCTCGCGTTCGCGGTCAACGGCGCGGGTCGGACCCACCTGCGTGAGCTGGCCGAGGCGGGCCTGACCACCGTGCACCTGCTGCCGACGTTCGACATCGCGTCGATCGAGGAGAAGCGCAGCGCGCAGACGACCCCAGCGTGCGACCTCCCGTCGCTCGCACCGGACTCGGCCGAGCAGCAGGCGTGCGTCATGGCCGGCGCGAACACTGACGGCTACAACTGGGGCTACGACCCGCTGCACTGGTCGGCGCCCGAGGGCTCCTACGCGGTCGACGCGTTCGGCGGCGCGCGCGTCGCCGAGTTCCGCACGATGGTTGGTGCCCTCCACTCCGACGGGCTGCAGGTCGTGCTCGACCAGGTGTTCAACCACACGGCCGCGAGCGGCCAGGACCCGAAGTCGATCCTCGACCGGGTCGTGCCCGGCTACTACCACCGGCTCAACGCCGTGGGGCGGGTCGAGACCTCGACGTGCTGCCAGAACATCGCGACCGAGCACGCCATGGCCGGCAAGATGATGGTCGACTCGGTCGTCACGTGGGCCCGGGACTACAAAGTCGACGGCTTCCGCTTCGACCTCATGGGCCATCACTCGGTCGAGACCATGAAGGCCGTGCGGACGGCGCTTGACGCGCTCACGCCCGGAAAGGACGGCGTCAACGGCAGGGGCGTCTACCTGTACGGCGAGGGCTGGAACTTCGGGGAGGTCGCGAACAACGCCCTGTTCACCCAGGCCACGCAGGGTCAGCTCGGCGGGACCGGGATCGGGACGTTCAGCGACCGGCTGCGCGACGCCGTCCGCGGCGGCGGCCCGTTCGACACCGACCCACGCATCCAGGGCTTCGGCTCGGGCGAGGCAACCGACCCCAACGGGGCGGCCGTCAACGGGACCGAGGCCGACCAGCTGGCGCGGCTCGGCCATGACACGGACCTCGTCAAGCTCGGCATGGCGGGCAACCTGCGCGCCTTCTCGTTCGAGACTGCCGACGGGACGACGCGCACGGGCGCCCAGATCGACTACAACGGGCAGCCCGCGGGCTACGCGGACTCGCCCGAGGAGGTCATCACCTACGTCGACGCGCACGACAACCAGACGCTGTTCGACTCGCTCACGCTCAAGCTGCCGACCGCTACGTCCATGCGTGACCGGGTGCGCATGAACACCCTGTCGCTCGCGACGACCGCGCTCGCCCAGACGCCGTCGTTCTGGCACGCGGGCGCCGACCTCTTGCGCAGCAAGTCCCTCGACAAGAACTCGTTCAACTCCGGGGACTGGTTCAACTCGCTCGACTTCACCAAGCAGGACAACGGCTTCGGCCGCGGTCTGCCCCCGAGCGCCGACAACCAGGCGATGTGGGTCTACGACCAGCCTGCGCTGGCCAACCCGGCGCTCAAGCCGGCTGCGGCCGACATCCGGGCGGCTTCGGCCGCGGCTGACGACCTGCTGCGCCTGCGGTTCTCGACCGACCTGTTCCGGCTCGGGTCCGCGCAGCTCATCGAGCAGAAGGTCTCGTTCCCCGACGGCGGGCCGACGGCGACGCCCGGCGTGCTCGTCATGCGGATCGATGACACGGTGGGACCGGACGTCGACCGGTCGCTGAACGGCGTCCTCGTGGTGCTCAACGCGTCCGACGAGGCCACCACCCAGACGATCCCTGCGCTCGCTGGACACACCCTCGCGCTCTCGCCTGTCCAGGCCACGGGCTCCGACCAGGTCGTCAAGGGCACGACGTGGGTCACGGCGTCGGGCACGGTCAATGTCCCGGCCCGCACGGTCGCGGTCCTGGTTGAGAAGCAGCCCGCGAGCCACCACCACGGGTTCTGGCCGTGGTGGTGACGACTCTGCACCGGCGGCTCGGGCACAACCAGTGAACGCCTGAGCCGCCTGGTC
>JAYTSH010000411.1:0-2373 GCA_043745755.1 Cellulomonas sp.
CCGCGTAGAGCGCGCGGTCGGCGCGCCCGACGAGGGATCGCGGGGTGTCGTCGATGCCCGCCTGGGTGAGACCGATGCTCATCGTCTGGCCGCCAGGCACCACACAGAGCAGTCGCGATGCGATGTCACGACCGTGGTCGAGGTCGCACGCGGGCATCGCGATGGCGAACTCCTCGCCGCCCCAGCGGGCCACGATGTCGCCTGTGCGCAGCTCGCCCCGAAGGGCAGTCACCAGGTCCCGCAAGAGCTCGTCCCCGGCGGTGTGCCCGTGGGTGTCGTTGTAAGCCTTGAACCGGTCCAGGTCGATCAGCGCGACAGTGAGGGGCTCACCCGTGCGTCCGGAGTGAGCCAGCTCGCGGTCCAGCTCCTCGTCCCAGCTGCGCCGGTTCGCCGCACCGGTGAGGGGATCGGTGCGCGCCTGGGCAGCCATCCGTGCGACGAGGTCGTCGCGGTCCAACGCGGCCGCGATCTCGGCAGCGACCAGCTCGACCATGTACAGGGCGTGCTCAGGGAGCCGGGCCCGGGACTCGGAGAACCCGACGACGAGGAGAGCGGTCCTGCGTCCGCCGCGGGTGACCGGCTCGAAGAGCACCGAGACGGCGCCCGTGAGCTCGGCGAGCCGCGCCGACACCCGGGGATCGCGCGCGACGTCCGCGACGTAGATCCGGTTGCCCGACTGCCACGCCTCGATCGTTGCGGACGACGGGGACCCCGCGGGGATGCGCAGCTGCTGGAGGTCGAGCCCGGCGGTTCCTGCCGTGGCGACATAGTCACCGCCGTCCCGCTCGACGATGAGCGCGAACCGCGCACCGGTGACGAGGCGAGCAGCCGCGCACAGCTCAGATCGGGGGTCGGACCCGGCCGTGAGCGAGCGCGTGATCGCCCCCAGGGCCGCGACGTCGGCGGTCCGCTGGCGTGACTGCTCGACGAGCATCTGGATCGACGGACCGGCGAACATCCCGACGGCGACGGACACGACTGTCGTGGTCCACGCGGACGCGGGATAGAGCGGCGGGCCGAGCAAGAGCATCGGCCCCACGAGGATCGCCGTCATCGCCGCGATTGCGAGCATGAGCTGACGGCGACTTCCGTACATGGCCAGCCAGGTGACGGGCAGCATCACCAGCGGCGCGTAGCCCGCCGCCGCTCCGCCCCGCACCTGTCGCATGAGTGCGACCACGACGAAGAACCCGAGGGGCAGCACCGCCTCGCACCAGGCAGGCAGTCGTGCCCAGGGGACGATGACTGCCGCCAGCGGCACCACGCACATCGACACCCCGGCTGCCACGAGCACGAGCCGGCTCGTCGACTCGCCGAACGTCGCCAGCTCCAGCAGCACCGCGACGAGCGCGACGGCGAGGAAGGGCGCGCCTCGCCGCAGCGCGCCAGGTTCGCTCAGCGGTCGGAGCGTCGTGGCTCCCCGCACGCTCGCTGGCTCGTCCCGCTGGGTCACCGGCCCTCGCCCTCGTCATGGTCACCACGACCCGCGAGACCACGGGTCGTGGACCTTCCCGGTCCACGGAAGTGCCACACCGATGGGCACCGTCCTCACTTCATCGGCGCCGAACTGGCACTTGTGAAGCGTCCCGGCGCACGTGCTCGCCGTGGACGCACACTGGAGGTGTGATTCGCCGCAGGATCGTCGTTCACGGCGACGTCCAGGGTGTCGGGTTCCGGTGGTCGTGCGCCCGCGAGGCCCAGAGCCTCGGCGTGCACGGATCGGTCCTCAACCGCGCCGACGGAGCCGTCGAGGTCGTGGCCGAGGGCGATCCCGCCGCCGTGGACGACCTCGTGACCTGGGCGCACCACGGTCCACGGCACGCCGTGGTGTCCCGCGTCGAGGTCATCGAGGAGGCACCGCAGGGTCTGCGGGACTTCCAGATCGAGGCATGAGGAGCCCTCGGCCCGCCGCACCGATGCCAGCTCCGCGAGCACTGCGCCGATCCGCCGTTCGCGGGTCTCGGCGGTACGGGCCGTCGTCACGGACAGGACGTGGCGGCGCTGGTTGGAGTACGACAGCGACGCGAAGCTGGTCCGGAGGGGCAGGTCGTCGGCGAGCGCCGCCTGGAGGTCGTCCGGTACCTCCACGGTGCGGGGCTCGTCATCGCGGACCACGTTGACCTCGATGGTGTCCCCCGCCGCGATTCCTGCCGCGGAGCGGATCTGGGCGCTGACGGGGATGCGGGTCTGGCCGCTCATGGTCGCGACGGTGCAGGCGTACTCGACGCCGTTGATGCTCACCCGCACCGGGATGCGCCCACCGCCGCCAAGGGCCTCGAGCACCTCCGTCGGGACGGTCGCGCCGGTCGCGCTCTTGCCGTCGAGCAGAAGCGTTGTCGTGTACTTCATCGTGCCGCCTCCTCGTGCGGCATC
>JAYTSH010000412.1:0-6045 GCA_043745755.1 Cellulomonas sp.
CAGGGCGCACCGCAGGCGGCGAACGCTCTCGGTGGTGTCGATAGTGGTCACGTGCGCATCTTCCTCGTCTCGTCGCGTCAGGGCGAACAGGGGCTGTCTGGGCCGTCGGCCCGATGCCGTCGGTCGCCTCACCCAGCTCGCTGACCTTGAAGGCGCGCATGGACTGCGAGAGCACGATGCCGTCGGCGAGCGAGCCGGCCGGGCGGGCCAGCGAGCGCACAGGCCGGGACGAACCGACCACGTGCGCGGGCTTGGGGCAGCCGGCGACGTGCGGGACCGTCATCGCGAGCACGCCCGCCGCGTGCTCGCGCATCGCCGCCGTCTCCCTGGCAGTCGGGTGCCGCAGCAGACTGATCCGACGGCACCTGCGACGGGTCAGAGACCGGTGGGCAGGAGATGGTGGGTGAACCAGTCGCGCGCGAGGATCGCCGCCTCCGCCAGCGTGCCGGGCTCTTCGAACAGATGGGTGGCGCCCTCGACGACCGCGAGCTCGCTCGGGCAGCGCAGCTGGGCCTGTGCCTGCCGGTTGAGCTCGAGCACCATCTCATCTGCGCTGCCGACGATCAGCAGGGTGGGTGCCTGGACGTGAGCCAGGAGCGGTCCGGCCAGGTCCGGACGACCGCCGCGCGACACGACCGCCGCGACGGTCGAGCCCGGCTCGGCCGCAGCCCACAGCGCCGCCCCGGCTCCCGTGCTCGCACCGAAGTAGCCGACACTGAACGCCGCCGTGTCCGGTCGGGTGCGGAGCCACCGGGTCGCCGCGGCCAGTCGCTCCGCGAGCAGCTCGATGTCGAACACGTGGGCGCGGGTGAGCTCGTCGTCGGGTGTGAGCAGGTCGAGCAGGAGCGTGCCCAGGCCGGCGCGCTGGAGCACCGAGGCGACGAAGCGGTTGCGGGGGCTGTGGCGCCCGCTGCCGCTCCCGTGCGCGAAGAGCACGACTGCAGTCACGGGTTCGGGAAGGTGCAGATGACCCTGGAGAGCGACCGCGCCGACGGGGATCTCGACGTCGATGTCGATGTCCGTGGCGTCCCCGAACGTCGGCACGCCCTGCGTGCGCCGCGCGGCGGCGTCGAGCAGGACGATCACCTCCCCGTCGCTCGTCGGGGAGAAGTCGCGGTAGTGGTTGCCGACGGCCATGAGCTCCGGCGGCGCCGAGACGCACACGACCTCGTCGGCCCCGGGCAGGCCCCGGGCAGCCTCGACCGGCGCGACTGGCACTGCCACGATGACGCGCGCTGCGCCGAGGTGACGCGCCACCTCGCACGCGACGCGTGCCGTCGAGCCCGTCGCGATGCCGTCGTCGACGATGACCGCGATGCGCCCGGTGAGGTCGACAGGATCCCGGCCTCGGCGCAGGCGTGCGACGCGCTCCTCGAGCTCAGCCCGTTCGCGACTCTCGATCGCGGCCAGCTCCTTCGCGGAGACGCCGCTGGCGGCCAGGACCCTCGCGTCGAGCACGCGGGCGCCACCCTCGCCGATGGCGCCCATGGCCAGCTCGGGCTGGTAAGGGACGCCGAGCTTGCGGACCACAATGACGTCGAGCGGGAGGTCGAGCGCCTCCGCCACCTCGAAGGCGACGGGCACACCACCTCGCGGCAGGCCCAGCACCACGGCGTCCTGACCATGCAGGTGCTCGAGCCTCGTCGCCAGCTGTCGGCCGGCGTCGACCCGATCCGTGAAGACGATCATGGTGGTGAACCCTCTCTCACCTCCCTGACAACGATCCTCCTGACCGACCGCGGCCGCAGGCGAAGCGTCGACCGCTGACCCAGGCCGTCCACCCGGGGTGCACGCCCGCCAGGACGATGAGCGCGACGTCCAGGAGCGGCTCGGTGTTCCAGAAGGCGACGAGCATCGCGAGCGAGGCCACCGTCTCCGCCCAAGCCGTTGCCGGTCGCGGCCCGGCAGGGGTGACGACGGGAAGAGCTCCCGGGCGGGCCGAACAGGGAAACCGTCTGGCTCGTCAGGACGTGGGTGGCGTCGCGCAGCTATGCGGGGCGCAGCGTCAGGACGTCACATCGGCCGTCGTGAACCGGCTCCAGGCGAGCGCCCCGAAGATCGCGACCCACGCGGCCTGGACCCCCAGTCCGCGACCCAGCACGCCCCAGTCGACCTGGATCCGCAGGAACTCGGCGAAGTCCAACCAGTGGTGCGTGAGGAGGCCCGGGTGGATCGCGGCGAGCTGGGGGAGGGTGTCGAGCACCGCGGAGACGATCGCGACGACGACCGTCGCGGCCATCGCACCGACGGGGACCTCGGTCAGCGTCGACAGGAACAGCCCCACGGCGACCAGCCCCGTCAGGGACAGTGCGACGTAGACGGCGACGCCGGCCATGCGGAGCAGGCCGTCGCCCAGCGGGACGGTCGACCCGGAGAGCAGGGTGATATCCCTCAGACCGAAGTACACCGCGCCGACGACGAGCGCCATCACCGCGATCGCCATGACCGCCGCGGCCACGAACGTGAGAGTGGCGAGCGCCTTGACCGCGAGCAGACGGGCGCGCGAAACGGGGACGGCCAGCAGGTACCGCAGCGTCCCGGCTTGCGCCTCACCGGCGATCGCATCGCCCGACGCGATCCCGGTGGTCAGCGGCAGAAGGAACGGAAGGCACAGGAACAGCGCCGCGACCACGAGGAAGAGCCCGTTGCCGGTCACCCTCCCGACGAAGCCCGGGCCCTGGCCGCCGAGGGCCGTGTCCTGCGTGATGAACAGGACGGTGCCGAGCAGCAGCGGGACGGCCGACAGCCCCACGAGCAGGGCGATGTTGCGGCGTCGCCCGAAGACGAGCCGGAGCTCGCTGCGCAGCAGCCGACCCCACGCCCCTGCTCGGGGGCTCGCGTCGGCGAGGGACGCCGTCGGGGCTTCGACGCCTGCCACGACCAGCTCAGCGCGCGACATCGAAGCCCTCCCCGGTGAGGGCGACGAAGAGCTGCTCGAGGCTCGGGCGTCGGACCTCGAGGCCGAGGAGGTCGACCCCGGCATGGACGAGCGCCGCCGCGACGCTCTCCGGGGCGACGTCGGCGAGCAGACCCGTCAGCGTCATGCCGTCGACCGCCACCTCGGTGATCTGAGCAGCGGCGAGCACCTCGGCCGCGGTGGCCACGTGCCGGAGCGTCGTGGTCACGACGAGGTGCGCGGCGCCGCGCTCGGTCAGGACGCTCCGGTCGCCCTGGAGCAGGAGCCGGCCCCGGCCCATGATCCCGATGTGCGAGCACACCTGCTCGATCTCGCTGAGCAGGTGCGAGGAGACCAGCACCGTGGTCCCGGCATCGGCCAGCTCGCGGATCAGGACGCGCACCTCACGGGTGCCCTGCGGGTCGAGGCCGTTCGTCGGTTCGTCGAGAACGAGCAGCTCGCGCGGTCGAAGCAGCGCGGCCGCAAGCCCGAGGCGCTGCTTCATCCCGAGCGAGTACTGCCGGTACGGCTTGGTCGCCGCCGCGGCCAGCCCGACGCGTTCGAGAGCGTCGTCGCAGCGGCGGCGGGACGTGCGCGGGTCGGCTGTCGCGTCGCACGCGTCGAGGCGCGCCAGGTTCGCGCGGCCGCTGAGATACGGCTGGAACGCCGGCCCCTCGACAAGCACCCCGACCCTCGGCAGCACCGAGCCCCCGGCCTGCGGCATCGGTTGGCCGAGCAGCCAGGACCGGCCGGCCGTCGGGCGGACGAGACCGAGCAGCATCCGGATCGTCGTCGTCTTGCCCGAGCCGTTGGGTCCGATGAAACCGTAGACGGAACCGCGCAGCACCTGCAGCCCGATCCCGTCGACGGCGACCTGACCCGAGCGGAACCGCTTGGTGAGGCCTTCGCTCCGCACGGCGAACGCCGTCGCCTCGCCAGCCGTCAGGTCGTCCGTCGCCTCGTGGGGTGCCACGTCTACCAGCATGGTGCGCTCGGCGGGCGAGGTCACGCCATCCCACGCAGCGTCTCGACCGGGACTGCACCGACGAGCACCCGACCGTCATCGGTGACGAGCACGCTCAGCAGCGCAGAGCTGAGCAGGCGCCCCCCGGGAACCTGCGTGGTGAGCTGCTGGTAGAGGGCGGCGGTGTCCAGGCTGAACGAGTCGCGATGGCCCTTGCCGTCACTGGGCGCGAACTCCTGGATGAGCGCCTGGGCACTCGGCGAACCGATGGTCGGTTGGGTCCCGAGCGCGCCCGTGAGGGCTGCCGGGTCGCCCGCGATGAGAGAGGCGACGTCGACATGGGCCAGCGTGACGACCGTCGCCCAGCCGGTGCCGGTGACGGTGACCCCGTCCGGCAGAGCCCCCGTCGAGGGCGTGGCCTGCGAGCCCGCACGTGCGGACTCGTCGGGCAACGGCACCACCACCTGCTTGACCGTGGCCCCAGCCGGTGCGGAGAAGGTCAGCACGGCGGCGTCAGGCGTCGCGAAGCGCACGTCTGTGAAGCCGAGCTCCAGGGCCGGTGCCGTCGAGTCGTGCGTGCTCCATGCCTGCACGCGCAGCGGGGTCGAGGTCACGGCGTCGATGGCCACGACGATCCGTGCGACGAGAGTGCCTTGGCTCCGAGGTGTCACGACCAGCTGGTAGGCGGGCCGTCCGGCGACCGTCGTCTGCGGGTCCAGCGTGATGACCGACGACTGGTCAGCGTGCGCGAGAGCTGCGCGCGCGGCCTCGGCCGGGGTCGGGAGGGCGCCGGCAGCGGGTGACTCGGTCTTGGCGCGGAGGTCGCTGGTGAGCTTGTCGTACCGAGCTGCGTCGGGTGCGCTCAGCGCGTAGTGGACGACGGCGTCGTTGGCGCTCGAGTAGGTCCACGCCTGGGCACCGTCCCGGACGGCCGAGTACTCGGACGTCGCGCCGAGCAGCGCGACGCGCGACCGTTCAGCACCGTCCGACCACACGCGCATCGTCGAGCTGCCGCCGAGCAGGACGATCGGGTCCGCCCCGCCGGCCGACGCGAAGGGGATCTCGGGCAGGCCGAGCCGGGCGGTGTAGACGACCGTGCCGGAGAGGGCAGTCGGCCGCGCGGCCGCGACCTGCGCGAGCAGCTCCTGCGGGGTCACTGGCGGGAGCCCGCGGTCTCCCGCGGAGGCGATCAGCGGCGGCGTGATGAACGCTCCGGCGACGACCGCCGCGACCGCGACGGGGACGCTCCACCGGGAACGGAGGCTCAGGCTTCGACGAGGTACGGCTGGCTCGGTCATGCGACCACTGTGCGCCAGGAGCCCTGAGAGCACGCTGAGAGCCGGAACGCGGCCGACGACACCGCGGGCGGCGCAGTGGGATGCTGCAGTCGTGCGGGTCCTGGTGGTCGATGACGAGCGGGGTCTCACCCGCGCCCTCGAGCGGGGCCTGGCAGCCGAGGGCTTCGCGGTCGACGTCGCCCACGACGGCGAGACCGGCCTCACGCTCGCGACAGACGTCGAGTACGACGCGATCGTCCTGGACATCATGCTGCCGCGCCGCAACGGGTACGACGTCGTCACGGCCCTCCGCGAGCGCGGCATCTGGACGCCCGTGCTCCTGCTCAGCGCGAAGGACGGCGAGCACGACGTCGCCGACGGGCTGGATGTCGGTGCCGACGACTACCTGACCAAGCCGTTCTCGTTCGTCGTGCTCGTCGCGCGGCTCCGAGCCCTCGTCCGCCGCCCCGTCGGTGCTCGCCCCGCGGTGCTGGCCGCCGGTGACATCGTGCTCGACCCCGCGACGCGCACGGTGACGCAGCAGGGGGCGCCTGTGGGCCTCACGACGCGCGAGCTCGCTCTCCTCGAGTACCTCATGCGCCACAGCGATCGGGTGGTCGGCAAGGTCGAGCTCCGCGACCACGTGTGGGACGGATCGGGGGAGGACCTCAACGTCGTGGAGGTGTACGTCGGCTATCTGCGACGCAAGCTCGGCCGGGACGCGGTCACCACCGTCCGCGGGGCCGGCTACCGCGTGGCGGGCTGACGATGGTGCCGGCGGGCGGCGTCTCGGCGCGAGGGAACGTCGGACGGCCGCACGGCTGGGCGTGGCGCGGCTGGTCGCTGCGGCTGCGGCTGACCGTGCTGACCGCGGTCCTGCTGTGCGTGACCCTCGCCGTGGGTGCCGT
>JAYTSH010000413.1:0-2547 GCA_043745755.1 Cellulomonas sp.
GCGGTGGCGGTCCTCGTCGAGGACCGCCACCGCGAGAAGTCCCTGCCCGGCGAGATAGGTCGACATGACCCAGAACCCGGCCACGGGGAGGGCAAAGCCGTCGGCGAACGCGCCGAGCGCGATCAGCGAGTCCGACACGAGGAAGATCGCACCACCGATCCCACCGAGCCGGCCGAGGCCCGTCGCGAGCAGGGCCATCGTCGTCAGACACGCCCCGTAGACGATGACCGGTCCGAGGACCGGGCCCGCGCCGCGCGCGCACAGGGCGACCAGCACGACGAAGGCCAGCGCGTAGGGCAGCGCGAGCAGCGGCCTGCGCAAGATCGCCGAACGCCGGGCCCCCGGCGCGAACGCCGTGATGTAGCAGACCTGCGCGATCAGGAAGAAGCCGATCATCACGACGAACGAGACGTCGTGCAGCACGAGGTCGGGAACCGTGTCGCCGAGCCAGGAGAAGCCGAGTGCGACGAGCACGAGCCGGACGCGGCGCGTACGAGGCAGGGCAGTCCACACCGCGACCACGAGTGCGAGCGTCGACATGAGCAGCACCTGCGACCGGCCCGCCACCCTCGACGCTCCCGCGAGCTGCGCACCGAGATGGACGACGCCGATGACGACGAACAAAGCCATCGCCGCCTGACGCGGGTTCACGCGGAACCAGAATCGCTGAACCCCCGTCGTGACCGCCACGGGGTGCTCCTCCGCCCGGACCGGTCGTCGTCGACCAGTGGTGGCGCGATCGTGGCCTGAGCCGGCTCAGAGCTCGATCGTGACCAGGGTCGATCCGTGGAGCACCGCGTAACCGAGGCTCGCGTAGAGCCCGTTCGCGCCGGACGGGTTCGCGGTGTCCACCCCGAGCTCGGCGTACTGCATGCCGTCCGCGCGATACAGGTCCATCACCGCCGCAAGCAGTGCCGTCCCGACTCCGCGCCCGCGCCACGGGCGCCGAACCCCCCAACAGCTCCGTGCACCCCGCGCTGTGACCGAGGACCGGCCAGTCGTGCTCGTACCTGCTCGACACCAGGTAGCCGACCACCTCCCCGGTCGCGTCGTCGATTGCGACGAGGCTCCAGGGTGCGGCGAACATGCTGCGGCCGTGCGACCAGGGCTCGGGTGTCCGAGGCTCGCTCCCCCAGTGGTCGGCGAAGACGTCGTTGTGCGCGACGCGAGCTGCCTCGTCCCGATGGGGCGTCCACGGTCGCACGCGGAGCCCGTCGGGGACGACGAGGGCAGGCAGCGGCGCAGTGAGCGGACGCCGCATCTCGCTGTAGTACCGGATCGGGGCTAAGCCCGCCGCGGCGAACAGCGCCTTCGAGGCGGGTGCTGAGTCCTCGGGTTATAGGCAGAGCCGGCCAGGCACGTCCATGCCCGACGCGGCCAGCAGATGGCGGCCGCGCGCCTCCATCCAGGCGACGGGCGCGCACCCGACCCCACGACCTCGCCAGGCCGGGTGCACGCCGCCCGTCAGGAAGGCCCGCACGAGGCGAACATCACCCGGCGCCGAGGTGACCTGGGCGTAGGCCCGCAGCATGCCGTCAGTGCCGAACCCGGCCAGGGTGTCGAGCGCGTGGTCCTTCCAGCCGCCGTCGAACCACTCGGCTACCTCGTCGAGCGAGGTGCGGAAGGGTTGGGCGTCGGCTGCCTCGATCGACACGACGAGGAGCGCGAGCTCCGGGGCGTCCTGCGCGCCGAGCGCACGCCACGCCAGGCCGAGAGCCGCGTCGGGCCACGGCAGCTCGGCGGGCGCGGCCGCGCGGACGGCGATCGGGGCAGGACCCGCAGTACTCATCCGCCCACCATCGCGTGGCCCGCCGCAGCGACGGAACGCTAGTCGGGCCGCACAGCCGACCGATTCACTGTCAGGCGTCGATCCGGCTGCGGTCCAGGCTGTCGGCTCCCGCGATGATGAAGTCCTTGCGGGGCGGGACGTCCGACCCCATGAGAAGCTCGAAGATCTCCTCAGCCTGCTGCGCTCCCTCGACGGTCACGCGTCGCAACGTGCGGTGGCGCGGGTCCATCGTGGTCTCCGCGAGCTGGTCGGCGTCCATCTCGCCGAGGCCCTTGTAGCGCTGGATGTCGTCCTTGAACCGACGCCCCGAGCGGGTCAGCTTGGTGAGTGTCGTGGCCAGCTCCGCCTCGGAGTACGTGTACACGTACTCGTTCTTGCGCCCACCGCCCCCGATCACCTCGACGCGGTGCAGCGGCGGCACGGCCGCGAAGACGCGACCCGCCTCGACCATGGGGCGCATGTACCGGAAGAACAGCGTCAGCAGCAGGGTGCGGATGTGGGCGCCGTCAACATCGGCGTCCGTCATCAGGATGATCTTCCCGTAGCGGGCAGCCTCGAGGTCGAAGGTGCGCCCTGAGCCCGCGCCGAGAACCTGGATGATCGCGGCGCACTCGAGGTTCTTCAGCATGTCCGTGACGGACGCCTTCTGGACGTTGAGTATCTTGCCGCGGATCGGAAGCAGCGCCTGGAAGTCCGAGCTGCGCGCGAGCTTGGCCGTGCCGAGCGCGCTGTCGCCCTCGACGATGAACAGCTCGCTG
>JAYTSH010000414.1:0-4028 GCA_043745755.1 Cellulomonas sp.
ACGAGCGCGGCCGGCAGGACGCGCGCGACGTTCGCCGCCAGCCCACCCCCGGTCACGTGGCTGAAAGCGTGCACGCCACCGGCCGCGCGCTCCACGAGAGCGAGGCAGTCCGACGCGTAGACGCGCGTCGGCGTCAACAGCTCCTCGCCGAGCGTGCGACCGAGCTCCGGGACGTGCCGTCCCAGCCCCCAGCCGGCCACCTCGACGACCTTACGCACGAGCGAGTACCCGTTGGAGTGCAGCCCGCTCGACCCGAGCGCGACCAGCACGTCTCCTGAGCGGACGCGGTCGGGGCCGAGCAGCTCGTCGGCCTCGACGATGCCCGTCGCCGCGCCGGCCACGTCGTAGTCGTCGGGAGCCAGCAGGCCCGGATGCTCGGCCGTCTCGCCGCCCACGAGCGCCGTCCCCGCGACCACGCACGCAGCCGCGATGCCGCGCACGATCCCCGCGATCCGCTCGGGGACCACCCGGCCGCACGCGATGTAGTCCGTCATGAAGAGCGGCCGAGCCCCGACCACCACGATGTCGTCGACGACCATGCCGACGAGGTCGAAACCGATCGTGTCGTGGATGTCGAGCGCCTGGGCGATCGCGACCTTGGTGCCCACGCCGTCAGTCGACGTGGCGAGCAGCGGACGCCGGTAGCGCAGCAGCATCGACGCGTCGTACAGGCCGGCGAAGCCCCCGACCCCGCCCAGCACCTGGGGACCGTGCGTCGCGCGCACGGCGTCCTTCATGAGCTCGACGGCCTTGTCGCCTGCGTGCGTGTCGACCCCGGCTCCCGCGTATGTCACCGGGGCGGTCGGGACCTGGCCGACCGACGCGCTCACGGGTGGTCCAGCGCGCCGGCGCCGCCGACGCCAGTCACGAGAGTCGCGAGACCGTCCCCAGGACTGCCGAGCGGCAGCTCGCTCTGCCCCAGCAGGAACTTGCCGAGCCGGTGGGCGGGTGGCAGCTCGATCGGGTAGTGGCCCGTGAAGCAGGCCGTGCAGAGCTGTGACGCGGGCTGCTCGGTCGCGGCGATCATGCCCGCGGTCGAGATGTAGCCGAGCGAGTCGGCCTGCAGCGACGCCGCGATCTCGTCGACCATGAGGCCATTCGCGATGAGCTCCGCGCGCGAGGCGAAGTCGATCCCGTAGAAGCACGGCCACTTGACCGGCGGCGAGCTGATCCGCACGTGGACCTCGGCGGCACCGGCCTCCCGGAGCATCCGGATCAGCGCCCGCTGGGTGTTGCCGCGCACGATCGAGTCGTCGACGACGACCAGCCGCTTGCCGCGGATCACCTCGCGCAGCGGGTTGAGCTTGAGCCGGATGCCGAGCTGGCGCAGGGTCTGCGACGGCTGGATGAACGTTCGCCCGACGTAGGCGTTCTTGGTCAGCCCCTGACCGAACGGGATGCCCGACTCGGCGGCGTACCCGACAGCGGCGGGCGTACCCGACTCGGGGACAGGGATGACCAGGTCGGCGTCGACGGGATGCTCCTGCGCGAGCCGGCGACCCATGGCGACCCGGGCGGCGTGCACCGAACGGCCCGCGATCGACGTGTCGGGACGCGCGAGGTAGACGTACTCGAACACACAGCCGGCACGCTCGACCGGCGCGAACCGGGTGCTGCGCAGACCGTCCGCATCGATCGCGATGAGCTCGCCCGGCTCGACCTCGCGTACGAACGACGCGCCCACGATGTCGAGCGCGGGCGTCTCGCTCGCGACCACCCAGCCCCGCTCGAGGCGGCCCAGGACGAGCGGATGGACACCGTGCGGGTCGCGTGCTGCGTACAGGGTGTGCTCGTCCATGAAGACGAGGCAGAACGCCCCGCGCAGCCGCGGGAGCACCTCGAGCGCCGTGGCCTCGAGGGTGTGGTCCGGGTCGCCGGCGAGCAGTGCGGTGACGAGCGCCGTGTCCGTCGTGTTGCCGCGCGCGAGCTCGCCGCGACGCAGCGGCCCGTAGCGCTCCGCGACGAGGTCGATGAGCTCGGCTGTGTTCGTCAGGTTGCCGTTGTGGCCGAGCGCGACCGTGCCGCCCGCGGTCGCGCCGAGGGTGGGCTGCGCGTTCTCCCACGTGCTCGCGCCCGTCGTCGAGTACCGGGTGTGCCCGATCGCGATGTACCCGGTGAGGGCGTTGAGCGATGTCTCGTCGAACACCTGCGACACGAGGCCCATGTCCTTGTAGACACGGAGCTGCTCACCGTTCGAGGTGGCGATGCCAGCCGACTCCTGGCCGCGGTGCTGCAGCGCGTACAGACCGAAGTAGGTGAGCTTGGAGACCTCTTCACCCGGCGCCCAGACCCCGAAGACGCCGCATGCGTCTTGGGGACCCTTCTCGCCTGGCAGGAGGTCGTGGGTCAGAAGTCCGTCTCCGCGAAGGGCCACATGACCATGGTCGCACACGCCCTCCCGGGGGATGCCCGCCGCCCACGGGGTGGTCGGGTCAGCGGCGAGCGGTGCTGCGCCGGTCCGCACCGACCGCGAGGGCTCCCCCGATCAGTCCACCGAGCACCGCGAACGCACCGGCGGTCAGGAGGCGCACGGTGCCGTCGCCGCCGAG
Organism: Cellulomonas sp.; assembly: GCA_043745755.1. GTDB lineage: Bacteria > Actinomycetota > Actinomycetes > Actinomycetales > Cellulomonadaceae > Cellulomonas_A. The sequence goes on from JAYTSH010000414.1 coordinate 2,550, forward strand.
GAACGGGATGAACGCGCCGCCCGCGACCGTGTCGGGCGACGCGGTCACGAGGACCAGGACCAGCCCGAGGAGCGCCCCGACGAGTGCCCCCGCCGTGATGAACGCGCCGAACTTCGGGGCACGACGCACGGTCGCGGGGACGGCGATGCGCTCGAGCTCGAGCTCGTGCTCGTCGGGCACCGCGGCCTCGTCGGGCACCGCGGCCTGGTCGGGCACCGCGGCCCCGTCCGGCACCGCGGCCTCGTCCGGCACCGCGGCCCCGGGCTGCGGTCGCCGCGCATCCGTCGTCGGGGCGGAGCTTGCGGTCGAGGGGGGGTCGTCGGTCGGGGCGGAGCTGTCGGTCGGGGCGTCGGGCGAGGTCACGCCACGATGCTAGCCACCGCCGCGCGAGCTGCTCGGCGCGGGATCAGCGCGGTCGGGCGGCCTGCAGCGGCAGGTGTGCCGCGAGGTCGGCGCGTTCGCCGGACGCGCGGACGCGACCTGAGGCGACAGCCTCGGCCCATGTCGTGGTCCCGGTCGCGAGCGCGAGCCAGGTCTGCGGGTCGGTCTCGACGACGTTGGGCGGGGTGCCGCGCGTGTGCCGCGGGCCCTCGACGGCCTGGACCGCGCCGTCGGGCGGGACGCGCACCTCGACCGTGTGCCCGGGGGCGACGTCCGCCAGCTCCTCGAGCGTGAAGCGCACGGCGGTGCGGCGGGCTGCGAGCGGCACCCCGCCCGGGTCGCCGCGCCACGCGTCGAGCGCAGCACGACCGTCGACAGGTGGGGTGCGGCGGCGGGGGGACATCCCCCGATCATGCCCCAGGGCGCCGGTGCGTCGACGCGACGACGTCGGCCGACCCGAACACCCCCGCCAGGGGCGTCCGGACCGGCCGACGTCAGATCGAACGGATCAGCAGGTGCTCACCACTGGGCGTTCCTTGCCAGCTCCAGCGCCATCGACGGGAACCACATTCCGGCGGCCGGGCCGCCGTTGCATGCCCCGTCGCTCTCCCCGGGCAGCTTGACCCAGAGGTACGCGTCGACCGATCCCTTACCGACGAGGGTCGGCCGCTCACCGAGCGCTCGACCGCTCGGGTTGCACCACTGGCCGTTTCCGCCGTTGCCGTTGCGCGACGTGTCGATGACGAAGGTCTTGCCGCCCAGCAGTGCGGAGATCTGCTGGCCGTAGGCCGTCTCCTGCGCGGTCGTCATGTAGTTCGACGTGTTGAGCGCGAAGCCCACGGCATACTGCATGCCGACCTGGTTGAGGCGGGCCGCAGCGGTCGCCGGCGAGAGCCAGCCAGAGTGCCCGGCGTCGATGTAGACGCGGGCGCCTTTGAGGGTCAAGGCCTTCGCCGCATAGGCCAGGTAGCCGACACGGTCTCCCTGACCCGCGCAGTCACCCAGCTGCGCCAACGCATCGGGCTCGAGGACGACCCACGGGTTGCCCTCGATGCCGGCTGCGACGGTGTCGATCCATGTCGCGTACGCGCTGGTCGC
>JAYTSH010000415.1:0-3475 GCA_043745755.1 Cellulomonas sp.
CTGCCCGAGGGTGAACCCGTGCGCGTGCGGCTCATGCTGGCTGACCCGACGACCCGGACCGTCCGGTTCGCGATCGCCGGCTGAGGCTGCCACCTGCGAGAGCGCTGCGACGCTCGCGGTTCGTGCGGCGATCGTCCGCCGACAGACCCCCTAGGATCGATACGTTTGGGGCGAGGTCGGCGACGGGGGAGGCAGTGAGCGACCAGGACGCTGTCTCGGACCGTGTGCTCACGATCCCGAACGTCATCAGCCTGGCGCGGCTGATCATCGTTCCCGTCTTCGCGGTGCTGATCGTCTCCGGTCACGACGGCTGGGCGCTGATCGTGCTGGCGATCTCGGGGGCGAGCGACTGGCTTGACGGTGTGCTCGCTCGGCGGCTCGGTCAGGTCTCGCGCCTCGGCCAGATGCTCGACCCCGCTGCAGACCGCCTGTTCATCCTCGTGACGCTGCTCGGGCTCGCCTGGCGCGGATCTGTGCCGTGGTGGGTCGTCGCCGTGCTCGTGCTCCGTGACGCGCTCCTGCTCGGGCTGCTGGGCGTGCTGGCGCGGCACAGCTACGGGCCGTTGCCGGTTCACCTTGCGGGCAAGGCCGGCACCTTCGCGCTGCTGTACGCCTTCCCGCTGCTCCTGCTAGCCGAGTGGCACGACCCCATCGGCTCGGTGGCCTACGTGCTCGGTTGGGCGTTCGCCTGGTGGGGCATCGCGCTGTACTGGTTCGCCGGGGGGCTCTACGTCGTGCAGGCGCGGCGGCTGGTCGCCCGCGACGGTGCGGACGCAGCATGACCTCCGCGCACGGGAGCTCGCCGACGGCACGTGTGCCGGACGCGTCCATGAGCCTGCTCAACGACGTGGCCCGCATGCCCCTGGAACCGGCCTACCGGACCGTCGCGGACCAGCGGGCTCGAGAAGGGCGCCGTCGGGTGACTGTTCGGCACCGGACCATGAGCGCACTCCTGGCGGTGACGCTCGGTCTGGCCACGACCTCGGCAGCTCTCGCGCTGCGCGCGCCTCAGCCCGCTGTCCTCGCGGCTCGCGCAATCATCGAGAAGCAGATCGCCGAGCGGACAGCAGCCGTCGACAGCTTGCGCCTGCAGAACGCGAAGACCGCCCAGCAGATCGCGGCGCTCCAGGCCACTGTGCTTGCCGCGCGCGACTCGCCGCTCGTCGACCAGCTCGCGGCGGACTCCGTCTTCTCCGGGGCGAGCGCGCTGACGGGGCCGGGCCTTCGCATCACGTTGTCCGACGCGCCTGATGTGGGCGGTGTCGTCGACCCCGATCGGCGCGTCCAAGACGTCGACCTGCAGATCCTGGTCAACGGGCTGTGGGCCGCGGGTGCCGAGGCGATAGCGGTCAACGACCACCGGCTCACGGCGGCGACCGCGATCCGCAGCGCAGGCAGTGCGATCCTCGTCGACCTCAACCCGCTCGTCGGTCCGTACGTCGTTGATGCGATCGGCGACGGGGCCGACCTCCAGACCCGACTTGCGCGGGTGAGCGCCGGGCAGCACCTCGCGACGCTCCGCACGACCTACTCGATCGGGGTCGACGTGAGCGCGAAGAACTCGCTCGAGCTGCCCGCCGCGAGCCTGCCCGAGCTCCGGGACGCGGGCGTGCCCGCGGGGGTCCCGCTCATCGGGGGCTCCACCGGCGCCGGGTCGCCGACGGGCTCGGGCCCACCGTCCCGGACGGGTCCGGGGTAGTGGGCCTTCATGGACGCGTCGGAGTCCGGGGACGCGAGTGTGACAGTGTCGGCAGCGTCGTAGATGAGATGAGGGGTCAGACGTGATCGCAGTTCTCGGTCTGGTCATCGGGGTGGTCGCCGGACTGGTGTTCGAGCCGACCGTGCCCGTCACCCTCCAGCCGTACTTGCCGATCGCCGTCGTCGCCGCGCTCGACGCCCTCTTCGGTGGGCTGCGCGCCCTGCTCGACGGGATCTTCGACGACCGCGTGTTCCTCGTCTCCTTCCTGTCCAACGTCGTCGTCGCCGCGCTCATCGTGTTCCTCGGCGACCAGCTCGGCGTCGGATCGCAGCTGTCGACCGGGGTCGTGGTCGTCCTCGGGATCCGGATCTTCTCGAATGCAGCAGCCATCCGCCGGCACCTGTTCAAGGCATGAGCATGTCTGGCAACCCGTTCGAGCCCTCGGCGCCTCGCGGCCTGAGTGACGATGCGGCGCCTCCCGAGGACGCGGCGGTCCTCGAGAACGCGGCGTTGCTCGACGACGGAGACGTTCCTGACGACGCGGCGCTCCACGACAATCCGGCGGCGACCGATGTGCCCGTGCTGGTCGGCGCCGACATCGACCACGACCCGACGGACCAGGTGATCCCGGACGTCCCCATGCAGCACCCGGCTCCACCCGGTGCGTGGCACACCCTGGTACGAGCCCTCCGGCCCCGGGGCACCCGGGCTCAGATCCTCACCGCTGTGCTGTGTGGACTCCTCGGGTTCGCGGTCGTCGCGCAGGTCCGGCTGACGCACGACACGAGCCTGTCGACCCTGCGACAGTCGGACCTGGTCGAGATCCTCGACCAGGCGACTCGCCAGGGCGACGAGCTCCAACGTGAGGCTGCCGCGCTCGAGCGGACCCGGCAGGAGCTCGAGTCGGGCTCGAACAGCCGGCAGGCCGCCCTTGATGCCGCGACCCGCAGTGCTGCGACCCAGGGGATCTTGACCGGTCGACTTCCCGCGGAGGGACCCGGGATCGTCGTCAGTCTGACCGAGCCGGACGGTTCGATACGTCCGCTCACCCTGCTCAACTTCCTCGAGGAGCTGCGCAACTCGGGCGCAGAGGCCGTCCAGCTCAACGACCAGCGTCTGACGGCGAGCAGCTACTTCGTCGCGCCGGCCGACGGTGATGGCGTCGTGGTCGACGGGACCACGCTGCACGCGCCATACCGGTGGATCGTCATCGGAGACGCAGACGTGATGGCTACAGCGCTCGGAATCCCTGGCGGTGCGCTCGCGAGCGTTCGGAACGACGGCGGTCGAGGGTCCGTGCTGCGCAAGGAGCTCGTCTCGGTGACGGCGACTCGGAGCGTCCCGAGCCCGGTCAACGCCACTCCAGTTCCGCCGAAGGGCTGACGACACCAACCTGGTGCTGCACGGGGGCCGTCCGTCCGCATAGGCTGTCCAGGACCCCGCGACAGTGCTGCGGGTCAGCAGGAGCAGGGCACGGGAGGCAGCATGAGCGACGATCGGCAGCTACCGACGCACCATCGCGAGGACGACGTCCGCAACGACTCGCGGTCGCAGGGGCGCGGCGCGTCCGACACGACCGTCAGCTTCGGCAGCCTCGGCTCGGCCGACCTGGACCTCGTGGCGCCGGCCGGACTCACGTCCGATGAGCTCGCTGCCGTCCACGCGCTTCCGCCGACTTCCGCCCTCCTGATCATGCAGCGCGGGCCGAGCGTGGGCGCGCGTTTTCTGCTCGACGCGGAGCGCACCGTCGCGGGCCGCAGCCCCGATGCCGACATC